>DASYBA010000893.1:0-10360 GCA_036501005.1 Candidatus Xenobia bacterium
CCTCCTCATCGTGCCGAAAACGGGCATAGCCGACCGCTTGTTGGCCATTCAGGGTCTGCACGCCCGGCTGCAGGTGGATGTGGAGATGGCCCCAGTTGTCGTCATAGTCCATGGCTTTCTCTACCCGTATCGGCAGCCCGCCCAGTCGATCGATGACCTTGGTGGCGGCGTTGATGCGCACCACGACGGCGTAGTCGACGGGCACCTTGAGAAAGTGCTCGAGCATGCGGCGCACCAGCGGGATGCCCCCCACGCTGTAGGCCGTGTTGATCTTGTCTTGATGGCCGTCGGGAAACGTGACGAACAGGTCTCGGGGCATCGAGAGCATGCCGACGTGGCGGCCGTCGCGCGTGACGTTGAGCAAAAACATGGTGTCCGACCGGGCGCTGCGGCTGAACGGCTGATCGCTATCGGTATAGTCGTAATCAATGCCCAGTACCAGGATGTTGCGGCTGTCCCGGTCACCGAAGAAGTGGTCGCCGGGCGGATGCATGAACTGCCACACCCCACCGGTCGGTCCCGGCAGACTGCGGGCGAAGTAGTACCACGCGGCCGACATCGCCACGGCCGTCAGGGCCAGAGAGGTGAAGAGCACCACCACGGCCCGTCGCCAGGTCCGCCGGGGGGTCGGCGGGGGGAGTGGGGCCGGGGGATGACTGGGGACGTCAAGCGTCGGGGCTTCAAGCACGGCAGACCTCCGCAATAGGGGACGTCCCGCCCCATTCGCTTGAAAAACCTTCAATCCCTGCCCGCCAGCCCGCCAGGCGGGTTTAGACTGAGGCTTTCCGATAGGCCTGGTATTCATGGGCAAGCTGCGGATTGAACATCACGATGGTCGCCGTCATGGCGACGTCGGCACCAGCCGATAGATACTCTTCCACGTGCTCAGGCCGCATGATCCCGCCTCCCGCCAACAGTTTGAAGCGGGCATGGCGCTTCTCACGCCAGTCTGCCACCCGGCGGGCAAAGTGCAGACCGCAGTCGCGGATGATGTCACCGCAGATGCCGGCCCGCTGCCGGTCGGGGCCCAGAATGGGTTCACCCGCCGGAGTCAACACGTCCATGGGAACCGTATTGATGCCCGATACCGCCTGGACAAAAGGGCAGACCTGGGTGAGAAGACGATCGAGGTGCGCGCCGTCTTCGACATATCCAATCTTGACGACGAGGGGTGTTTCTTCCAAGGCCTGGCCAACGGCCCGGCAAAGCTCGCCGCTGCCCTCCGCATCGAGGAACAAGGAGCCCTCCCGCCCGCACACGTTGGGGCATGAAAGATTGAGCTCCACCCCGTGCGCACCGGCCGCCTTGGCCATGCGCGCGGTCGACACGTAGTCCTCTACAGACTCGCCCACCACAGAGACCAGAACGATCTGGCCCTGTCCAAGTCCGGCTCGCGCTTTCTTGATATCCGGCATCCATTCCGCGGGCGTCTTGGACGGCATGCCAAAGCTGTTGGTCATGGAGAGCTGTGGCGGCTGCGCCTTCTCCCACAAGATGCTGCCGGTGAGAAACGCCGGCCGACGTGTCGATTGCAGGGCCAGCGGTTCGGTTTCTGTGATGAGCGCGCAGTTGGGCAGCGGGTGGGCGGCTTTAAAGCCCGACCGGACCGTTTTGTACACCAACACATCCCAGCCCAGGCCCGCATACTGGAGAAGCCAGTCGGTGTTCAACAGGGGGCCCGAGAAGATGCCCAACCGAGAGGCCAGGGGCAAGCCAAACAGATCGAGTTCGCAAGGCCGGTGAGCGGGCCGAGGAAAGGCTTCGGGCTGCAGGTCCGCCCTCTCGTAATTCTCCTGGTAGGTCTGTCGGACATGGTAGGTCGCAGGTTGAGGAGCCATGAGCGTCGCTTTCTCGCACTCAGCGCCGAACCCTGCGCAGGAACTCCCCGGCTGTGGCAAGGGTTGAAGCGTTCGACAGCATTGACGAAGATCAAGCGTGTACTGAAGCAATCTTAAGAATGGGTATATAGGAGGTACCGCTTACGGCGCAAAAAAAAATATACGTTCGGCCCGTTTGGTGACCCCGTGGGCGGGGGTATGTTTGACTTGAAAGGCCAAGTCGGGCCGCGATCATGGTCAAGGTCAAGTACTGGAAAGGAAGAATATTCAATGCCTGAGAGACAGAAGAACGAGAAAGGGAAGGAGCGGCGGGGTTTTGCGTCCATGGACGCAACTCGGCAGCGGCAAATCGCGAGCATGGGAGGGAAGGCCGCCCATGAGAAGGGGACAGCGCACGAGTTCGACTCCAACGAGGCTCGGGTGGCCGGTCGCAAAGGAGGCGAGGCGGTGAGCCGTGATCGCCAGCACATGGCGCAGATCGGGCGCAAGGGCGGCGAGACCGTGAGCGGCGATCGAGTGCACATGGCACAGATTGGCAGTAAAGGCGGGCACGCCCGCAGCGAGCGCCAGTCCACCCGTCAAGAACAACCAGACATGCAGAAGCAGGGCTCGGAGTCTCTACATCGAGGCTAGACCCTGCACCAGGCGCGAACAGGGTCCCACGCAGGGCCCTGTTTTGCATTTGCGGTCAGGCCTGCCAGGAGCTCCGCGGCAGTGTGGTGAAGTTGGCCCCGGACTCAACAGACCGGCAGGTTGGCAGGCGGAGTAGCAACCGATTGTTCGATTTCATGAAGAAGCCCCGACCGACCCCAGGGGCAGCGGATCGACCGAAGGTGAACGGTGTCGGACCGAACCCGGCCAACCGCAAGGCCATCGAGATCGTCGCCATCGACCAGTGGAGCATGACCTTCCGCTCCCCCGCGCTGTGGCCCCTGCGTGAAGTCCTGGTGCTCAACCTGAACCTGCCGGATGGCACGTCCGCGACCGTCGACGTATGCATTCAGGCGGCCCGGGTGTTCGCAGACGACGTCAACGAATATACGGGGCGGGTCCAGCACGCACCGCCCGCCGCGGCGGGCGTGTTCAACGCGCCCACCGCGGGGGTGGAAGCCGAGACGGCTCGACCCGTTACGGTGGCTGAGCTGAGGCGGGGTCGGCGAGCCAACCGCTTCTTCCAGGTCGTCTCCAAGGATCTCCAGCGCTTCAAGGCGCTGTGCAGCGACATCAGCCACAGTGGCATGCGACTCGTCGCCCAGGAGACCCTGGAAGTCGGACGAGAGCTGGAACTGGACCTCGATTTTGACGACTTCCGTTTTCCCAAGGTGCGCTTCCGCTGCGAGGTGGTCTGGTGCCGACCGCGAGACGACAAGAGCTGGTGGGTGGGCCTGCGCTTTCTCGACGTCGAAGAGGAGGAAAGGCGACTCATCGAGACCTATATCGGACTGGTGGACCGAAGCAAGACACAGATGCGGATTGATTCGTAACATGGCCATCATCGATTCCTACCTTGCCTACCTGGTAGAAGTGGAAGGTACCGACCTGCTGCTGGCGGCCGGCGCCCGTCCCCTCATGCGCCTCAACGGCCAGTTGCAGGTGATGAAGCGCCGCCTGGTGGCCGCCTCCGACGTCGAGTATCATGCCCAGGAGATGCTGGGCGCCGAGCGCATGGGCCGCCTCCCGGAGCTCAAGAGCATCGATTTCATCTACGAGACGACCTTGAACGGCACGGAGAGGCGCTTTCGAGGCAGCGTCTACTACCAGCGCAATGGCCTCAACATCATCCTGCGGGCCATTCCCCAGAAACCAAGAACCCTGCGCGAGCTGGGTTTGCCCACCACCATCCAACGCCTGGTGGAGCTGCGCAGCGGTCTCATCATGGTGGCCGGGCCGGCCCGCAGCGGCAAGAGCGCAACCCTGGCCGCCATGGTCGAGCTGCTCAACCAGAAGCCGCTCCACATCATCACCGTGGAAGATCCCATCGAGCAGGTGCACAAGGGCCGCGAGGCCCTCATCAGCCAACGCCAGATCGGTCTGCACGCAGATTCCTTTGCCAGTGCGCTGGAGGGGGTCTTGCGGGAGGATCCAGACGTCATCGTGGTGGGAGACGTGCGAGATGAGGCTACCGCCCGGCAGCTCCTGCGAGCCGGAGAACTGGGCCACCTGGTGCTGGCCGGCATGGAGTGCGCCTCGACGGTCCGCTGTCTTGAGCGTCTGGTCGACTTCTTCGATACCGAACAGAGGCGGGGGGCCCGGCGCCTGGTGGCGTCTGCCATGCGGGCCGTGGTGGCGCTGCAGACCGTGCCGAGAGCCGATGGCACGGGCCGGGCGCTGGCCAGCGAACTCTTGATGTCCGGACCACAGGTCGTCGAGGCGATCCGTTCCGGCAACATGAGCCAGGTGGTGGAGCTCATGCGTGGGGGCCAGCACGGCATGCGACTCATGGAAGACGACCTGACCGGCCTGGCGACCAGCGGCGTCATTTCTGATGACGAGGCCTACAGCCGCATTGAAGCTTGCGAACTGGCCCGGGTAGGAGGGTCCTGATGTTCACCTGGGGCAGCAACGCCAAATCCGACGCCGACTCGTCCGACACCTCGTTTCCCGATCCCGCCGTCCCGGCCGGGCCGCCCCCCGCCCCTCCGGCGCCTGCCCCCGCCCCAGAGTTCAAGGCGCCCGAAACCAACCTCAAAATCTCCACTCAGGAAACCTCGGCCCCCATGCCGCTGGCGGTCGATACGAATCCGATAGGCCCCGAGCCGTACACCCTGAAGGAACTCCTCACGTCCATGGTCTCGACCCAGGCGACGGACCTGCATCTGCACGTGGGCAGTCCGCCGGTCTTCCGCCGCGGCGGCAAGATGAGTGCCGGCTCCGGCCCGGCGCTGACGCGCGAAATGGCGCGCACCTTGCTGTTGCCCCTCCTCAAACCGGAGCACATGGAGCGTTTCAAGGCGACCGGACAACACGACTTCTCCTATGAGCTGGCGGAAAAGGCCCGCTTCCGCGGCCACTACTTTGGCCAGCACCACGGTCTGGCGGCCGTCTTCCACCTGGTGCCGTGGGAAGTGCCCAGCCTGGACGATCTCAAGCTTCCCGACGTATTGAAAAACCTGTGCGACCTCTCCAGTGGCCTGGTCCTGGCGACCGGACCGGCCCGCTCTGGTCGTTCCCATACGGTGGCCGCCATGGTCGACCATATCAACCACAACCGGTGTGCTCACGTCATCATCCTGGAGGAGCCCGTCGAGCACTACCACGAAAGCGATACGTGTCTTATCGACCACCGCGAGATCGGGCTGCAAGTCAATACGCTGGCTGATGGCTTCCGGGCGGTGTTGCACGAGCAACCCGACATCGTCGTCATGGGCGAGGTGAAGAACCGCGAGGCGGCTGAACTGGCCTTACGGGCGGTGGAATCCGGCATGCTGGTGTTCGCCACCCTGGGAACCCCATCGGTCGTCACCGCCATCGAGCGGTTTATCGATCTCTTTCCAACCTCGCATCAAAAAGATGCCCGCGCCCAGACGGCCGCTGCCCTGAAGTCTGTCATTGCGCACCAGTTGTTCATGGACAGCGCCCAGCCGGCGGTGGCGTTGGAGGTCATGACCTCCAACCGCGCGGCCGCCCGACTGATTCGAGAGGGCCAGTTCGAGGGGCTGCGGGAGGTCATGCAGAAAGGCAAGGACGACGGCATGCAAACCATGGAGCAGGCCGTCGCCGAGCTGATGCAACAGGGGCGACTCGCCAAAAGCTAGTCGCTATTGCTCCATCTCCAGTTCGCGCAAGGCTTCGCTGTCCTGGCGCCAGTTCGGATACACGCGCACCTCCAGATCGAGATAGACCTGGCGGCCCAGGAGCTGCTCCATGAGTTGGCGGGCCCGTCGCCCGATCCGTTTGAGCATGCTCCCGCCGTGCCCGATGGCGATGGGTTTGTGAGCCTCTCGTTCCACGATCAGGGTGGCCTTGCAATACATGATCTCCGCGGGCTTCGGTTTGTGTTTTTTCCGCTTTTCCAGCGTCTCAACCTTGACGGCAAGGGTATAGGGAATCTCCTGGTAGAGATGCTCCATGGCGGCTTGGCGGATCATGTCCCCGGCCCAGCGCTCCGGCCCCTGGTCGCTCTTGCCCGACGTCTCCGCTGGATACATCCAGGGGCCCTCCGGCAACTGCTCGAGGAGCTCTCGGCGGAGCAGGCCCACGCTGGGAAAGTCCAGGGCGGACAGGCGGCGGCTCTGGGCACGGCCGGGCAAGAGCGCCTCGTACGCGGCCATGGCATCGTCGGGGCGGGTCGCCGCATCGAGCTTGTTGCCGATCAACCAGACCGGGCTGGGATGGGACTGCAACCGGTGGGCGACCATCGCATCTTCGTCGGTGGGCGGGTGGCGCAGGTCGACCACCCACAGCACCAGGTCAACCTCTTCCAGGGCTTCGTGGATCTGCTGCTGCATGTAGCTGTCCAGGCGATCGGCCGGAGCGTGGACCCCGGGCGCATCGACAAACACTATCTGCATGTCGCGGTGGGTGTAGATGCCGCGCAACTGGCGCCGCGTCGTCTGGGGGCGCGTGCTGACAGGGGCCACGGGGCTCTCCAGCATGGCATTCAAGAGTGTGGACTTTCCGACATTCGGCTTGCCGACGAGAGTAACGAATCCAGCGTGAGTCATGTTTGGCTCGTATCGAGGACCCTGAAAAGATCGCCGAGCCCCACGCTGAAGCCGGGGAGTAGCGGAGATTCCAATGACTCGTCGATGGCTTCGAGCAGGTGCTCCTCCTCGGCCCGGCGGCGAATCAGGATGGTGCGTTCCTCAGGGTCAACCAGCCAGACCTCTTTGGTGCCCGCTTCCAGGTAGATTCGCAGTTTCAGGTTGACCCTGCTGAATCGGTCGTCGGGCGAAAGGATCTCGACCGCCAGGTCCGGGGGGGTGAGGGCATTGCCATCATCCAGTTTTGGCGTTCTCGAGAACCAGGAGACGTCTGGGAGCTGAACGTGGCGCTGGGCCGGTGTGGTGAGGATGCAGCGCAGCTCGGTGAGGACCTCCCCGTGCCCAGGGCTGTCTGCCCAGGAGTCGAGCAACCGGGCAAGGCGGGCCTGAAGTCTGCTGTGGTCCCGTTTACCCATGGTCTTCTCGACCACCTCTCCATTGAGATATTCCCGGTAAGGCTTGGTCT
Source organism: Candidatus Xenobia bacterium (assembly GCA_036501005.1). Taxonomy (GTDB): domain Bacteria; phylum Vulcanimicrobiota; class Xenobia; order RGZZ01; family DASYBA01; genus DASYBA01. The sequence continues at coordinate 7,008 of DASYBA010000893.1, forward strand.
CGGGCTGAGCGAGAAACTCTTCGAGTGTAATCGACTTTTGCAGCGTCATGCTCGGAAGATTCGCTCCCGCCAGATCTTCCCCTGATAGTTGACAAAAGCAACTATCTCATGAATAATGGACCCATGATCGATGTCGTTCGCCGGTTCAACCGCTTCTACACCGGCCGCCTGGGTCTCTTGCGGAAAGGCTTCCTGGATAGCCCCTACACCCTGGCCGAGGTCCGCATTCTGTACGAGCTCGCACACCGAGAGGGTCCAACGGCCGCCCACCTGGCTCGGGACCTGGACCTCGATCCCGGCTATTTGAGCCGCATGCTGCGCCGGTTTGAGGCCGACGGGCTGGTGTCGCGGCGGCGCTCCGGAGTCGATACCCGAGAGATGCATCTCTCGCTGACCGACCAGGGCCGTTCCGTTCTAGAACCTTTGGAGACCCGCCAGCGGGCCGAGGTCCTGGCGATGTTGGAACCGTTGTCCCAGGGAGAGCAGAGCGAACTGGCCGGGGCCATGACGGCCATCCAGAAGCTGCTGAGCCAGGCTCGCGGCTCGGTATCGATTCGACTCGCCCGGGCTGGAGACGTGGGGTGGATGGTCTATCGACATGGCGTCCTCTACGACCAGGCGGAGGGCTGGGGGGAGCAGTTCGAGGCGCTCGTGGCCGAGGTGGCCGCAGCGTACCTCAAGGCCCATGACCCGCAGCGGGAGGCCTGTTGGATTGCCGAGGTGGATGGCGAGCGGGTCGGGTCGGTCATGCTGGTGCGAGCCTCAGACGACGTGGTGAAGCTCCGTCTCTTGTTGGTGGAGCCCCGGGCGCGCGGGCTCGGCGTGGGGCACCGTCTCGTCGACACGTGTATCGACTTTGCCCGCCAGGCCGGCTATCGAACTCTTTCCCTGTGGACCAAAGCGAACCTCCTGCCGGCCCGCCGCATCTATCAGCGAGCCGGCTTCCGGCTGGTGCACGCCGAACCTCACGACCACTTCGGCCAGGGGCTCGTCGGCGAGACGTGGGAACTCAGCTTGTGAGCTACAGGATCAGCATGCTGTCGCCAAAGCTGTAGAATCGATAGCGTTGCTCGACGGCGATTCGATACGCCCGCAGGGTCAGCTCGTGACCCGCCATGGCGCTCGTCAACATGATGGGCGTCAAACCGGGCATGTGAAAATTAGTCAGCAGGGCGTCGACAAACTTGAAGCGATAGGGCGGTCGGATGAAGAGAGACGTTTCTCCGGTCTGCGGCACCAGCGTGCCGTCCTCCCGACTGCATGTTTCCAACACCCGGGTGGACGTCGTGCCCACCGCCAGGATGCGCTTGCCCTGTCGCTTGTCGGCCATCAAGAGCGAGGCACACTCAGGCGTCAAGTGGAAGCTCTCGGTCTGCATGCGGTGCTGGTCGAGATCCTCCGTTTTGACGGTCGCAAACGTGCCATAGCTGACGTGCAGGGTCACCGTGCGGCGTGCCACGCCTTTGGCGTGCAAGGCGTCCAACACCTCGGGCGTGAAGTGCAGACCCGCAGTCGGGGCGGCCACGGATCCGTCGTGCTGGGCGTACACGGTCTGATACTGAGGCGCTCCGCTGGCATCCTGCACGTAAGGGGGCAATGGGACTTCGCCGATGCGCTCCGCTTCTTCGAGCACCGCCGCTCCCGAGAACCGATATTCGACCGATCCATCGGGGCTCGGCGCGACCACCGTCGCCTGCAAGGCTGAGTTATCGAACAGTACGACGGCACCAGCCGGCAGCGGAGCGTGCTCGTCTGGCAGGCAGCTCCAACGACCATCCCCCAGCTCCTTGAGCAGAAAGACCTCGACGCGACGCCCTGCATAGCGACCCCACAGGCGCGCCCGGATCACCCGGGAGTCATTGACCACCAAGGTGTAACTCTCGTCCAACAGGGCGGGCAGATCCCGGAATCGATGATGGCTGATCTCGCCCGTGTCGCGCCGCAGGCACATCAAGCGAGACATGTCCCGCGGTTGGGCAGGGCGTTGCGCCACCAGTTCTGGCGGCACCTCAAACTGAAAATCCGACAACCTCATGACAGGCTGGCCAGCGCCATGGCGATCTCTCCCTTGACCTCCGGGTCCGCGTCTTCGTGCTGCGCCAGGCTCTGTCGAATCTCGCTGGAGAGGGCCGGCCGCAACCGGGCCAGGCGTCCCAGCGCCCAGGCTGCATGCGACCTCAACAGGGGCTCCTCCCGCTTCAGCGTCGCGAGCAGGGCAGGGCACGCCGCCTCGTCACCGGAATTACCCAACGCCACCACGGCATTGCGTTGGAGCGTCAAAAGCCCTCGCCAGGCCGCCGCGGTGGGCCCTATCCTGGTATCGAATTCTCTCTCGCTCATGGTGAGCAGCTCTACCAGAGTGACGCCGTCTCGAGGGGTGAACTCCGGATGCAGGCCCGCCCGGGCCGAAACATTGTGCGGACAGACGTCCTGGCAATCGTCGCAGCCAAACAGGCGGGGCCCCATGACCTCCCGATACTCGTGGGGAACGCTGCCCCCCTCCTGGTTGACGTACCCCAGGCAGCGGAAGGCGTCCAGACGCCACGGCGTCAGGCATTGGGTCGGGCAGACGTCCAGACAGAGCGTACAGGAGCCGCAGATCGAGCCGGACATCGGTGCGTCGGGCCGCAGCGCGACGTCCGTCAAGATCTCGCCCAAGAAGATCCAACTGCCCAACCGGGGCGCGATCACGTTGGTGTTCTTTCCCATCCGTCCCAGACCGGCACGTTCCGCGATGGCCCTTTCCAACGGGGGACCGGTGTCGACGAACGTCATGACCCGGGCTTGCGGGCAACGTGCCTGGAGCCATTGGCCCACCTGGTTGAGGCGTTCCTCCAGGACCAGGTGATAATCCCGTCCCCGGCAATAGCGGGAGAACCAGCCGGTCAGGCGTTCTCCCGACTCCGGTGCCTCGCTGAGATAGCTGATGCCCCCGGCGATGATGGACCGAACGCCCGGCAGGACGAGCTGCGGTTCGATACGCTCCGCCGTGTCGGGATGTTCGAAGGGGTGGACCGGCCGCTCTTGCATGAAGAGGCTCTCTCGCACGAAGGCGTCGGCTGAAGCGATGCCCACCAGGTCCATCCCCACCGACAGACCGAAGGCCTTGAGCTCCTCCTCGATCACGGTTCCGGATGCCGATACTCAGCCACGGGCCAGAGGGGAATCCCCCCCCGGGGGGTAAAGCGCGCCTCCACTCTCAAATGGGCGGGCTCGAGCAACGTGACCAGGTCGTTCGCGATGCGGTTGACGCACGACTCAGCAAACTCCGCGGACTGCCGGAAACGCCCCAGGTACAGCTTGAGCGACTTGCTTTCGACACACCTGGCCCGCGGCGTGTAGTCTATCAAGAT
>DASYBA010000894.1:0-17274 GCA_036501005.1 Candidatus Xenobia bacterium
AAAGTCGGGGGCCGGGTGGATGCCGTACGCGGCCGGCATGGCCTCGCCAAAATAGAACAGCCGCAAATGTCGAATACGTAGCTTGTCGATCTGCGACCGGAGCTGCGGCAAATCCTGACCCCAGTCCAGGTTGGAATCGACCAGCAGGCGATACGGCGGGCCCCCGGGGCTGATGCTGAACCAGCCCAGATAGTCGGGGGCTGCCATCCAGGCGCAGGCCGCCTGCACGGCCACGAGCCCGTACAGGAGAGAGCGGCCGAACCGGAGCTGACAGCAAGACAGCGCACCCAGGATGGCCAGTATGGGATACATCCAGAGCAGGTAGCGCACGCCCAGATTGAACGAAAAGGTCAGGGCCAACCCCATGAACACCAGCGCGCTGCTGCGAAGTACCCGAAAGGGCGCCGACCGTGGGCTGGCGAACGATGCGCCGACCAGGGCCATGAGAACCCATTCCACCGGCGTGCTCTTGAGGAGAAAGGCCACCGGGTAGTAGGCCCAGAATCCGTGCTGCCGGACCTGTCCCAGACAGAAGCCAGGATGGCCCTCCTGCGCTTGCGCGGCGCGCGCCCAGACGCTGCGCAGCGGTGCCGGCAGGACCAGCAAGGCGTGCCCGGCCGACACGGTGTGAAAATGGAAGAGCCAGAACCCCCAGCAGGTGGCCAGCGTGACGACCCCGCCCTGGAGCCAGCGCCACATGCTGCGGGTCACGGTTCGATCCCGCATGACCCACATGATGACCGGCGGGAAGCACAGGGCCAGGTCCTTGGAGGCCCACAGCAATCCCGCCGCCAGGCCGACGGGCCAGACGTGGCGGGTTCTGACGAGGGTCAAGAGCATCACCAGCGCGGTCAACGCCATGCAGGCGTCGGTGGTCGCCAGCGTGCCGTGGGCCAGCCAGGTGGGCGAGCAGACCACCATCAAGGTGCCCAGGGTCGCGGCTTCCAGGCCCACCCGGTGGGTCAGCCAGATCAGGGTGAGCAGCAGGAGCGGCACGCCGACGAAGACTTCTGTACTGAGGCGGGCCAGGTTGACCAGGGAGACGGTGTGCGCGGCCTCGCCCGGGTTGCCGCCCCCGGTGGCGAAAGGCACGTCAAAGGGCTGGGTGGCGAGGGCAGGGAGAAGGTACTCCAGGTAGATGGGAAGGGGCTCGATGCCCTGGTCGCAGAGCCTCACCAGCCGGTGTCGATCGAAGGCATCCAGGCCCATCTGCAGGTAGATGGGTTCGTCGACCACGGGCGACGTGCCGCAGCGCTCCCGCGCCGAGAGACCGATGAAGAGCGTGGCGACGCACAACCCCACCAAGAATAGCAGCCCAGGTCTGGGACGTGGATCTGGTTGACCGAACACGGCCGTTCCGAGTTGTGGGAGTGGAGGGGGATCCCTGCAGGCGGCGTCCAACGCAACGGCGCGTGAACATCTGGTGGCACGGCAACGCCGAGCAGTTGAGCAGTTTTTCCCTCATCAACCGCCACCTGGTCGCGGGGTTGCGGGCGGCCGGCTGCGACGTCCACCTGCTGCCCTCCGACAGCGCCCACCCGCAGGTCCCGGGAGAGCGGCCTGACGTCTACGTCTTCCACGGTCACCCGTACGACATGGTGTCGGCGCCGGGGCGCCACAACATCTTCATCTTCAACTACGAATACCCCATTCTGAAAGCGCAGGACGAGGGGCTTGTCGAGGCGCTCAATCAGCGTTTCGACCTGGTGCTGGCCTCGACACGGTTTGCGGTCTCCATCCTCCCCCGCTTGGGCATATCGACTCCCGCGGGATTGCTGCCGTGGGGGTTCGACCCCACCGAGTTCGAGGTTGGGGCGGCGCCTGGGTCAGCGGCTTTTACCTTTCTCTACCTGGGCGCGGTCAATCACCGCAAGGGTACAGACGTTCTGCTGGACGCCTATCGAACGGAGTTTCAAGCCCATGAACCCGTGCGACTCGTCATCAGAGAGTCCATGCGACATCGGGGATTTGCCGCCTGGGCCGCCCACCTGCAGGCTTCGCTGCGAGAGGATGGGCCGCAGGTCGAATGGATCGTGGGCGCCACCGACTCGGTGGCCGGCTTCTATCGGCAGGCCGACGTCGGCGTTTTTCCCACCCGGGGCGAAGGGTTCGGACTTCCCATCCTGGAGTGCATGGCGTGTGGCACGCCCGTCATCGTGACCCGAGGGACGGGCCCAGATGATTTCTGCACCCCCGAGAACGCCGCCATGCTGGAGGCCGACTCACAGGAAGGCGAGCTCGAGCCGCGCCTATCGCACCTGAGAATCTTGCTTCGACAGGCTTTTGAACGGGGCCGCGCCGACGAGGGGCGCCGACAGGCGGTGGCCCGCTCCGTGGCCAGCTTCACCTGGGCCGCCTCCCTTGCCGCCTTGGAGCAGGTGTTATCGAATCTTCCTGAGCCGCGGACTGCGGCGTCTCCGGGCCATGTCCGAGGACCCGCCGGGTCGGCGAGCTGGCAACGCCAGGCAGAGCACGTGGGGAGGGCGCTCAGGCGCAGCCGACCTGATCTCCTGGTGGGCCAGTCGCAATACTGCGCCGAGGCCTTTTTGCACGGCGGAACTCGCTTCAAGGTTTTGTATCGTGACGGTGCGATGTTCGATGTCATGCGAAACGCCACCAACGAGGAGCGCACCGCCTGTGGATTGCCGCCTCTCACCGAGACCGCGCTGTTGCGTTGGCGGACGCGCCAGGAAGCGCGTCTGGCCGACATGGTGGTGCTGCCCAGCCACGCCAGCGCCCGACTCTCAGAGGCCTGGGTCGATGCCGCCAAGGTTCACGTGCTGCATCCCGGCATCGGGGTCCGGCCTCGTCCGGCGCCGCCTCGTGGGCATCGGGTGCGCTTTCTGTTCTGGGCTGGGGCCGCATTTCGCAAGGGGGTCCGCGTCCTCTTGCAGGCCTGGGACCAGGCACGCCCCGATGCCGAGCTGTGGCTGATGACGGATCGCGAGATTCTCCAATCGAGGTTGATCCTGTCCCTCCTCACCCGCCATCCGTCGGTGCAGTGGCGCCCGCTGCACGGGACAGGCCGGGTCTGGCAGCAATGCGACTGCCTGGTGCTGCCCGCCCTGGAGGACGGATTTTCGGCTGTCGTCTCGGGAGGGATGGGGTACGGAAGGCCGGCCATCGTATCGACCGGGAGCGGTCTATCGGACATCATCCAGGACGGCGTCAACGGTTGGGTGGTGCCGGCCGGGTCGGTGGAGGCGCTGGCCCATGCCTTGGGGCGGGCCACGGACCCGACCTCTGTCGCACAAGCCGGCGAGGCGGCCTGGGAGACCGTGCGCCCGATGTCATGGCACCGCTATCGAACGGCCTGGTGGGATCTCGTATGCCGCACCCAACCAGAAATTCGCTAGCAGGTGGCCATCTCCGTGGAGCGTACTCCAGACAAAATGTCAGGCACTTCCATGGAGTTCCGACCCGACATCGAAGGGCTGCGAGGGGTGGCTGTGCTGATGGTCGTCCTGTATCACCTGCAACTGGGTTGCCGGGGCGGCTTTGTAGGGGTCGACGCCTTTTTTGTCATCTCCGGATACCTGATCACGCAACGTATCGAGCAGGAGATGTCGGTCGACGAGTTTTCACTGGCCCGATTCTGGGAGCGCCGAATGCGACGCCTGTTGCCCGCTCTGCTGGTCAATCTGATGGCCATCGCCATGGCGGCCTGGCTGTTCATGGCGCCAAGTGACCTGATAAACCTGGGACAAAGCCTCCTCGCCCAGGCCTGCCTGACCTTCAATTACTTCGTGACCCGTCAGCTCGATAGCGGATACTTCGCCTGGGATGCCTATACGCACCCGCAACTCCACCTATGGTCGCTGGCGGTGGAAGAACAATTCTATCTTTTTTATCCCCTCGTCTGGGTGGCTGCCCGACGGTTGCTGCCTCGTTCCGGCCGCGCGGTCCTGCTGGGTGTTCTGGGAGGATGGTCACTCATCTACTGCGGCTGGTTGACGCCCTCGGATCAGATGAAGGCCTACTATCTCCTCCCCGCCCGAGCTTGGGAGTTCCTGTTGGGGGGCGGCCTGGCCTTCCTGCCCCGCCTGCGCTTTCCCCGCCTGGCGGCCCTGTCCGGAGGGGTTCTGCTGGTGCGCGCGAGCCTGCTGTTCTCCAGCGTGAACTATCCTGGCTGGCACGCGCTGGAACCCTGCCTGGGGGCGGGTCTCATCCTGTGTAGCCGTCTAGACGACGGTGCGCTCACCTGGCCGGGCATCCGATGGCTTGGACGCATTTCGTATGCCTGGTATCTCTGGCACTTTCCATTATATGGCTTCGTCCTTTACCTGCATCTAGAGCCGTCAACGGCCTGGCGTTGGGGGCTGCTGGCCGTCAGCGCGCTGCTGGCCAGCGCCAGTACGCGGTGGGTGGAGGCGCCCATTCGCCGTCGGCGTGCGCTCCCGGATCGTTGGCAGGTCTGGGCGCTGGCGCTGGTCAGTCAGACGGGGCTGGTGCTGACGGGCGGGTATCTCTGCCTGGACCAGGGATTGCCGGAGCGTTACCCGCCTGCTGCACAGGTTTCCCTGTCGGCCCATCAGGACTACGTGTGGAACCGACCAGAGGATGACGCCGCCGCCCTGCGAGGTGACTTTCCGCGCCTCGGGAGCGCGGCCGGTGCCCCGTGCTTTCTCCTCTGGGGAGACTCCCATGCCAGGTCCATATCGGAGGCTCTGGCGGATTCGGCCGATCAACACCACGTCACCGGGTTGAGCGCCACCCACAATGGCGTCCCTCCGATCCTGCCTGTCGAAGCCTGGAGGCGGACCGACAGTGAGGCCATGGCGCGGCGCGTCCTGCAGCGAGTGCGCAAGGATCATATCGCATGCGTCATCCTCGTGGGGTTCTGGTGGGCCTGCCAGAGCGATCAAAGGTTCGACGCGGACATGGATCACACGCTGGAGGCGATTCGACAAGCGGGAGCTCGTCCTGTCGTCGTCTTGGACACTCCCCACTGGCCAGTCAATATCCCCGACTATCTGGCGAATCGGCAACGGTACCCCTGGTTGCCCGAGCTGGTACAGTCCATGGCCCCCTTTGAAGCCACCCAGGATCGGCTGCGTCGCCTGGCCAGCCAGGCCTTGATCCTGGATCCCAACCCCTATTTGAGCAACCCAGACGGCACCATCCGATATGAAGTCGAAGGCCGGTCGTATTATTGCGACACCAACCATCTGTCGCGGAGCGGAGCGAAAGCCGTGGAGCCTATGTTCGATGCGCTCTGGTCTCAGCTACCTCGTGTACAGCGTCCAACGGTCGGTGGAAGACAGCACGACCCATGGGCCTCCGCGATGCGGCGTCGGAGACGAAGCCGGTAACAGCAGATAGCGCACGTGATACCGTTCGACCCATTGCCGACCCGCCGTGTCGAGCGACAAGAACATGCGCAGACGTCGCCGTTCGAGCGTGGCTTGATCGGCCGTCGAAGCCAAGGTCTCCAGGTGCGATTCGCGCTGGAATCTGCGGCTGGGCATGCCCATGAGCCAGCAGTTGAGCACGTAGCGCTCCTCCACCTCGGGCGGCGGCATCATGGCGATGACCAGATAATGCGCGAACAACTGGCCCGACTGGCCGAAAAGCATGGCCACCGCGGTCTCTGCCGGCCCGGCCAGGACCGAATCCTCATCCAGCGTCTGGAGCGCTGGGCGCATGGGGTCCAATTCCTGGAGCAGACGAGAGTTGTTGTTGCAACGCACCTGTCGCAAAGCCTCGAAAGGCCGCCACGTCACCGCCAGGGCCAGGAACAGGGCGGGCACGAGCCAGAGCCGGCCCCGACCCGGCCAGGCGTCCAGGTATCGACTCGCCAACGACAGCAACAAGATGGCGGCGGCCGGCGCCAAGGCCAGGATGAAGTGGAAGTTGAAGTAGTCCCGCCCCGTGACCGCCGCGCTCGCATATCCTGAGAAGGCAATGGCCACCAGCCACCACCAGGGCGCCAGATCCGGCACCCGCCACCGCCGCATCGCCACCAGACCGAGCACCAGGGCACCCCAGGCCGTTTCATTGGGCAGCAGTGCCAGCCGCCGGGGGTCGCTGAGAGGCATGTAGGCGCTCTGCACCTGGAGGCTGTCCCAGATGGAGGCCGTCAGGTGGGTGCGCTCCAGCGATGGCAGATTCAAGAGCAGAGCGGCCGCCACGACCCCCAACGCCATGGCGGTTTCACGGGGGCGTCGTTGCACCGCGCGCATGGCGCCGTACCCGACGAGTGCACCGGCCCCTGCCACCCAGAAGTACGGGTAGAGGGCCACCAGGATGGACAGATAGAGCACCCCTTCCAGACCTCGCCGCCGCAGGCTCCGCTCCGAGGCCCCGACGCTGTGGACGAGGAGCAGCAGGAAGGGCAGGGTGCAGAGCGGCGAGGTCACCCGAAATTGCACCAGGGACTGGGCCGTCCGATACGGGGGACGTCCGAGATAGAAGAGGCAGGCCAGCGGGCGCCAGGTGGGGATGATGGGAGGCCCGATGCCAAATCCAAAGTCCGACAGACACAGTACGGCGAGACCGAGCGCCCACTCGGCGGCGCGCTCGCTGCGCCGGCTCATGTATCTGAAAATGGCATAGAGCACGCCGCCCAGGGCGCCGCCGAACACCAGCCGCCAGAGCAAGACGATGCGCGTGAGCGGCAGGCCCAGCGACCGGGTGAGCCAGCCCCACGGCACATACTGCCACCAGGCGTAGGGGGAGGGCACGTGGTCGCCGCTACGACACTGGGGGTCCCGCATCTCGAACTCGCCGTGATACGCCGGACGCGCCTGTTCCGCGTAGAAGACGTCGTCCAGATCCGCGAGAAAGTCCCACGTCCCATAGGCCGCCCGGGTCGCCAGGTGCGGCAGCACGGCCAGCAGCACGCCCGCCAGCATGGCCAGGGCCTGGTATCGCCAGTCTTTGGCTTGCCAGCGGTCGCCGTTCACTGCAGATGCCGCAACAGCCTACTGAACTGCCGGGCCATGCTGTACTTTTGGCGCACCAGGGCCTGGCCGCAGGCCGCAATGCGCTGTCGCTCCTGGGGGCGAGCGACGTAGTGCGCGATAAGGTCCAGGCATTCGCCTTCCGTTCGATACCATACCAGGTGTCGGTGGTTGTCGAACATGCTTTCCAGGCCCGGTACGTAATGGGTCAGGTGGAAGCCGCCCGCGGCCAGGGTGAGGAAGGTCCGGTTGGAAAAGTAGCGGTCGATGCAGTTGTAGTGGTTGATGCCCAGCACCACGTCGCTGGATCGGCAAATCTTGACCAGCTCGGCGTGCCAGGCCGGCCATTCGGTGACCGGATAGTCGTCGCCCCACAGCTCGCGAGCTCGGGGATGGCCTTGCGGCCCCCACACCCTCAGTCCAAAACGGCTCTGCACCTGCTTCAACAACCGTTCCCGACGGCGGAAGGCCGCCACGTCGTGGGTGACGTGATACAGGTTGCCGACGAAGGCCACCTCCGATCGATAGGCTTCCCAGGCGTACGGCGGCAAGCGTTGGGGAAAGCCGGGCAGCCAGGCCCCTTCCACCAGCCAGTGCACCGGCGTATCGGTCCGTGCTCGATAGTGGCGCACCAGCCCGCCGGCCGTGGTGAAGAAAACGTCGGCAGCGTGCACTCGCTCCAGCACGGCATCTTCGATGTCCGGGCTGAAACAGTCGACGTACCAGAAGGCGACCCGGGTGCCCGCCTGCCGGACCTGGCGCAGCGTTGCAGGCGACACCGGTCCCAGGTTGAGTCCTAGCATCCAGTCCGGGCGATGCTGTCGAACACAGCCCAGCAGATCCCCCTCGGTCGCGCCCTGCCAGGCAAACCGGTGTGATTCGATATGGTGGCGGCGGCTGAGGGCCTCCAGGCTGGTCTCGAAGCTCCAGGGGTGGAAGTCGGGGCCGACGATCAGGAGTTTCACCGGCACTCCTCAACCACCGCCGCGAAGCCCTCGTCAAAACGGGCCCAACCATGGCGCCGAGCCGTTTCGTAGCAGGCTTCGCTCATCGGGTCGAGGAGGGAGGGAGCGTCGCAGACTCGGGCCAGGGCGTCCTGGAGGGCGTCCACCGATCCGGCCGGAATCACCATGCCATCGACTCCGTTCGTCAGGATGTCCGATACCCCGGTCTCGTCCGACACGATCGCTGGACGTCCCCGGCCCATGCCTTCTGCAATGACCAGCGAAAAAGTGTCTTCGAGAGATGGAAGCACCTGGCAGTCGACATCTCGATACACCTGTGCGAACCGACGCGGCGAGACGAACGGACGCAGAACCACACTGGGATTTCGCACCAGGTAGCGGAGCAGCACCTCGGATTGCAAGATGTCCTGCCCACCGACGCACAGGAGCTCGGCGTGTCGTGGTTGGAGTGCATCCCAGGCCTCCAGCAGGAGGCGAATCCCCTTGCGAAACGGATCGGTTCCGACAAAGAGGAAGCGCAGCCGATCTCGGACCGCCCGGGGCGGTTCCCACGGCAGATCGTCTATGCCATAGGGCACGATGCGAAGCTTGCTCTCGGAGACGCCGGCCTGCAGGAAGTGGCGGCGGGCCGGCTGGCTGGGCACGACGATGCGGTCGGCCAGTGCCAGTTCCATGTCGTTGCGCCAGTATTCGAAAGCGGACTTCGCCAAAGGCGGCAGGCCGCACCGCACCCGTTCGTCGTTGACTAGCTGATCGCGCCGGCGCAGCACGCTGCCCTCCTGATGCAGGATGAGGCGGACCGCCGGTGCCCGCTGCCGGGCATGGAGAAACGGTTCCAGGGCAAACTCGGAGGCGCCGACCAACACCTGGTCGACCCGGGCCTGGAAGGGGACTCGAGCGCTGAAGCCCCGGTAGCCGACGATACGCTGTTGCATACAGGCGTCGACATGGGCGCTGTATTTCTTCCAACTGGTCGCCCCCTTTTCAAAGAAGGCATAAGCGACAGGCACGGTGCGTCGGGTTCGAGGGCGGCTGGAAAGGGTCGACAACCGCTCGTGAAACTGCTGGGCGACTGCCCCCCACGTCCGATGCCGCACAGTCTGGGCGACTTCTTCAGGGGTCGGCAGCCGGGCCAGGAGCTGTCGCAGGTGAGGGATGTCGTTCGATACGAACACCGGACGTCCGGCCCCGAGACATTGCAGCGTCAGCACCTGCCCCCAATCGTCCCCCATGATCAGTGCGGCGCAGCATGTGGCGAGCTCTGCCACGTCAGTCACCAGGTGGACGCCGGGCAGGGCTTCGCGAAGTTCATCGGGGGGCACGCCGACCACCAGGATCCGGTCGGTGGGGGCCGTCGGCAGCGGCTGCACCTCGGTGCCCCACCCCAGGATCTCGACGGGCACGGTCACCCCCGGCTCCGCATCCACCGGCACCGGCGACAGGACCAGGTGATAGTATTGGTTCAGCCGGTAGCGGAGGAGCGGCTGCTCGGCCAACAAGGTCGCCAGTGGAGCGTGGAGGACAAAGACGTTGTGCCGCCCGGGTGCGGCCCGCCAGTCGTATCGGGTATTGTGCTGGACATATACGTCGGGTGGCGCAGGGGGCGTCGCCACCAATTCGTAGCCGTGGCCGGGCATATGGCGAGACAAGTATCGGTTCACCACCGCACAGGGGTGGTTGCCATCCAGGTCGCCGTGCAGGAGAAGCGTGGTTGGGTGAAGCATGGCAGGTGCATGCAGAGGGTGCGACACGCCTGCCACCTGTCCTTCGGACCCCGGTGGGTGCTGGCTGGACTCATGGGGGTTGCGCTGGCCCTGGCTCTCCGTGGGTTGCCGGACCTCGGTGTCGACGATGCGCTGTCGGCCGAGCTGGCTTCCTCGCTCTGGCAGACCGGGCGACTCAACAATTTTGCAGTCTCCAACATGGTGGCCCCCGACCAGTTCCGACACGGGATATGGCGTTACTTTCCACCTCTCTGGTACGTCTTGTCCGCCCCTTTTGCCGCCGGTTACCGTTGGGTGTGCCCGAATGTAGCCGCCCGTCTGCCCGGACTGTTGCTGGGGTTGATGCTGATCGGGCTCGTCTATCGCATCGGGGCCCGCCAGTGGGGCGTGCCGCAGGGCATCCTGGCCGCGGCCCTGATGGCCTGCAGCGGGTATCACGTTTTCCTGAGCCGACTGGTGGGGCCGTATGCCCTCGTCCCAGTGCTTCTGGCGCTGGCCTGGCTGGGTCTGGCGGAGCGTCGGCCGGCCCGGGCCGGCCTGGCCACGGCGGGGGCGCTCTTGACCCATCCGTTGGCCTTCCTGTTCCTGTTGGTGGGAGCGGCCGACGCCTACCGGCGCCGCTCGCGTCCCTTGATGGGGGCTCTGGGCCTGGCGGTGCTGGTCGCCCTGCCGTGGTACGCCTTTGCCCGAGGGGCGCTCAACCCGCAGGCGCCGGACCTGCAGCAGGGGTACAGCCCCGCCGCACAGTTCGAGTTGATCCTGGCCATGTATCGAGCCGTGCTCCCCAACGCACTGCTGCAATCCCTGTTTCTGGTGGGGGTGGTCGCGGCGTGCCGCCAGGGAGGTCGGTTGCTCGTCGTCTGGGCCCTGCTACCCGCAGCCTTCCTGGCCACGCGGCTGATGTGGATCCACGAGTATCACATCTCGTTTGCCTGCCCGGCGGTGATCGCCTTGACTGCCCATGGCGGCTGGTGGCTGGTCCGCCGCTTGCCTCGACCGCCCCTGTGGGCCGCAGCCCTGGCAGGTCTGCAGGTCGCCAGCTTCCACCCGACGTGCGTGGCTTGTATCGAATTCGGCGAGCCGAATTTCGTCTCGAGCGCATGCCGATACGTGCGGGAGCACTCGCCGGATGCGGTCGTTGTATCGGAGACTGGGGTGACCGAGGCTTTCTACCTGCAGCGCTTCGTGATCGACAAGAACCACGCCGATGGGGTGGCGCTGGCGCGCCAGGCCGTCGGCGACCGAGAGGCCTGGGTGTTCATGGGCGACCGGTATTGGAACCAGGGGCAGTTGGACAGCTTCGATGGGTGGGCCCAGGCCCGAGGCCACCGGGTGATGCAGAGCCCCAGCGGATACGCCCTCTACTATCTCCCGAAGGCCTCAATCCAGCCCTGTCCGCCAGTGGCGCATGAACCCCGGGCGGCGGAGCCAGGGGTAAAGCTGCTTGAGATAAGCTTTGAGCTGGACATCGGTCCAGTCCCAGTCGATGGGGGTCTGGATCACGGCCACGGGGCCCAGCGCCCACTGGTGGCGCCAGGTCCGCAAGGCGCTCTCTTCATCGAGCAGGGGACCGTCCAACGGGTGCAAGGCCCACCCCGGTGGCCACCAACCGCTCAGTCCGTTGATGGTCGGCACACCGCAGGCCATGCTGGCCCACATGGCGTCGGCGTTCCACTTGTCGTTGAGCATGGACAGGTCGCTGCGGGGGGGGCCAAGGCTTCGAGGGAGAAAGCAGAACACCGGGGCGTCTGGGGGGATGGCCTGCGCCAGCGTGCGGACGTCGTCCCGGACGGGTTGCTTCTCGTAGATGCGCACGAACTGGAGTTGCTCCAGCACCACCAGGCACAAAACGAGCGAGACCCAGCGGACGGACGAGCGCCGGTCGACCCAGAGGGCGAGGCCCAGGGCAGAGACCGGCAGCGTGGCCACGCCCACCCGCCCGATGGCCCGCAGGGCGGCTGCGCCGGGCACCAGCCGGTGGATCAGCGGCCACACGCTGAACCCACCGGGCAGGCAGAGGGTGACCGCGAAAAGGCCGATCCAGGCCAGGGTAAACGCCCGCACGACAGGCCGTTGCCGAGCGCCCAGCAGACCGGTCCACACCAGCAGCGTGGTGAGAAGACCCAGGCCAATGCGGTGCTCCTGATCGTGCTGTAGCACGGCGAACAGGGACCACCGGCACTGGAAGCTGTAGACGACGCTGAAGGGGCCCATGTAGAACCACGACTGCAGCCGGGGCAACATGGCGTGAACTTCAGCCATGGGCCGGACCCCGACCGCCTGGCTGGCGGCCAGGTAATGGGCGACGGCAGGGGCCGCGGCCAGCGCCCCGACCCCCGCGGCGGCGAGGAGCACTTTCCAGTGGGGGAGCCATGTCCGGCGCCAGGCCGGCACGCCCAGGCTGACGACCGCCACGAACGCCAGGCCGAACGCATAGAACCAGGCCGCGTAGAAAGCCGTGTAAATCTGTGCCACCACCCCTCCGACCACCCCGGCGGCGGCGCGGGCGGGCCGAACCCCGCGAACCAGGTCGACGCACCCGAGGAGGGAGAGCAGCGGATAGAACTCGGCCATCATTTGTTCGTGCCCGAACTGTGAGACCATGGGACTGGCAGCGGCGCACAGGAAGGCGCCCGCGCCGGCCGCCCGAGGACTGAACGACAGACGCCGCAGCAAGAGCCATGCGAGGGTAAAGTCCAAGGTCAAGATGGTGGCTGTCCACCACTGGTAGGCCGTGTCCGGCAGGAAGCCGGCCAGGCGCCACGGGGCATACCAGGGAACGGCGCCCAGCAGGAGATCGCAATAAGCGAGGACGTCCGGTTGAGGATAAAAGTACGGGGGATTCCACAGCGAGGCATGGTGGGGATCGCCGAGCATCCAGCAGTAGTCGTGCTCCAGCACATAGTTGAGCAAGCGGGTGTCGCCGATGTAGCCTTCCATCAGTTTCCCGCCCGACAACAAGACAGGGTAGAAGGCCGCGACCATGGCGATGGCCCACCACAGCACGGCCATGGACGCGGCACGGCGGTTCACGGGGACCGCCTTCCACGCGTGGAAAGATGAGCCTGCCATGTCGGAACGAAGGCGGACGGCTTTGTTGCTTGCGGCAGTGGCGGTTGTCTATGCCCTCAACGTGGCGCCCACCATGGCCACCCTGTGGGGCGACGACAACGCCATGTATGTCGCGCTGTCCCTGGCCCTGGGCCACGTTCGGGGGTATCGGGAGCTGTATGTGCCGGGGGCCCCTCACTGTGCCTACTATCCGCCCGGCTACCCGGCCTTGCTGGCTCCCATCTGGTGGTTTGGTCCGCTGGGGGCCACCGGAGTCACCGCCGGCCGTGCTTTGTCGGCGCTTTGCATGCTGGGGGCCGTCTACCTCTGGCACCGGATTTTGCGGCGGCACCTGTCCCCCGGCCTGGCCCTGCTCGCCACCCTGACCCTGGCGGTCTTTCCACCGGTGTTGGACATGGCGCAGGATCTGATGTCCGACGCCCCTTTCACCTTGCTGCTGGCCCTCAGCCTGGTGCTCACCCAGGAGCTGGTCGATACGGGCAGCCGACGTACGGCCGTCTTGACGGGACTGTTGCTCGGGACGCTCCCCCTGGTGAGGGATGCGGGCCTCCCGCTGGTGGCGGGCGTGTGGGCCATGGTCGCGCTCCGTCGGCGATCCTGCTTGCCCTCGCTTCTCCTCGGCCAGATTCCCACGGGCCTTCTGTGGCTGGCCAGCCAGCGTCACGGGAGCAGCGCCCTGGCCCACCTGGCTGCCGTACCCTCGCCGGTCCTGGCCGGACCCCTCCTGGTCAACGACGTCCTGCCCGACCTGGTGTGGCCCTGGCGGTTTCACGGCCCCGCCCTGGCGTCCCTCGCCTGTCCGTCCGCCCCGCCTCCTGTCCTCGAACCGTGGCCTCTGGTGGGGGTGCTAGTTCTCCTGGTGGCGGTGGCGGGCTGGGTTCCGCTGGCTCGCCGCGGGCAGGGCGTCGCGTGGGTGCCCCTCGTCTATCTGGCGACCGTCGTCAGCTTTCACTGGCCCCCCCTGCGTTTCATGGTGCCGCTGCTGCCCGTCGTCGGCCTCTGTTTGCTCATGGGCTCGCGCCGGTGCGCCCCGTGGATTTGCGCCTTGTCCTTGATGGGCAGTCTGGCGGTCGATGCCGGGCGGATTCACGACGGATGGATCCATGGCCACCGGGGGGGGCCCTCGGCAGAGGCGACCTGGCAGGCCTTCGACCAGGGATGTCGCTGGCTGGCCCTCAACACGCCGCCCGATGGGGTCGTCGCCACGCCGTACCGGGCAACCACCTGGCTCTTGACCGGCCGCGTGACCGTGGAGCAAAACGACATCAGCGGTCACGCGGCGTGGGTTCTCAACGCGCCCAAGTACAACCAGGCCACGGGCGAATCGATATCGCCACAGGCGATCGATGAGTACCGACGCCAGCACCCCGGAGCCCTGCAGGAGACGTGGGCGTCGCCCGGCCGCCAGGTGGTGGTCTATCGCAATACCCAGTACAAGTTGCAGGACGGGCCGACTTCCCAATAGGGGTGCAGGGAGAGCCCGTTGCCCCGCGTGGTGCCACTGTCGCTCCCGAGGGTCAAGGGCGGCCCGGTCGACCGGTTGAAGCGGACGATGCCGCAGAAGCGCTGTCCCACCGCAGGCTTCCACGGCCACGGCAAGGCCAGCTCGTAGGACAGCACGCCGTTGCCGTGGCGCACCCGGTGGCGGCCGCCCGGCACGACGCCTTGGTCGATACGCGCCCGAGGCTGGCGCGGATGATGGTGGCCCCGAGGCATGCCAGGGGCCAGCAGGCACCACAATTCCGACCCCCCGTCGTCGCACGGGTACAAGGCATACTCGAAGACCGTATCGGATACGGCTGCCAGACCGTGGTAAGACACCGGTTCCCCGGGTGGACGGAGCCCAATCTGCAGGCTGTCCGGCCACCAGGGGGAGGCGCCCTGCGGCGGCCAGCGATAGACGTGGCGGGCATCTGCGAAAGAAATCCGGCGGCTGAGGTACAAAGCGGCGGCGCCGCTGCGCAGCACGGTTCGCACCTCCGGGTGCGTCGCCACCAGGCGGCCCAGGGCTTCCGAGGGGCGCCCCGCCCGCACGTCGTCAGCGCAGGGCCGCAACAGTTCGCAGAGCGCATCGTCTGCCTGGCTATAGAAGTAGGCGTCTTCGTCCCACCGCTCCAGCCGAGGGTGGCGCTGAGGCATGGGACCGGGCACGCTCGCTTCGAGGTGGAGAAAGTGGTCGTCCCAGTGTAGTCGAAGCTCGGCATCGGCCAGACGAATGGTCGCCGGGAGGGCCAGCATGGCGACCGGTTCGGTCCACGTCGCCGCGTCGAACTGCAGCAAGCCGTGGCCCTGGCACGATAGCGACTGGCGTTCCCCCGGCCCCAGGTGGACCTCTTCCGATACGGCTTGTCCATTGACGCGCAGGCGGCCCTTCAGGGCTCGATTCAACAGGTTGTGAACCGTGACGCTATCGAGCTGGGGCAACAGCTCGACCGGCCTGACGCCCTCCAGATGCGACTTCTGCAGCACGGCTCGGACATGGCTGGCACCCTGACGAGAAGTCAGGTACCAGGAACGATGGTCGAAGGGCAGTCGGCGGTCGTCGACGGGCCGACCTTCCACGTCCCACACCTGGAGATCTCCATCCAGGTGGATCCACCCGCCCTCCTCCAGGTTGACCTGCCACCACGGCACGTCCCGCTCGCCGCCCGGCCGGGTCGGCAGCAGGCGGCCCAGCAGCACCACGACCGCATCTCGCTCCGTGCCGAACTGGAACGCCCACGGCAAGTGGCTATCGAACAGGATGCGCATGAAGGGCCGCGGGCCCACCAGGCGGTTGAACGCGTTGACGGCCACCGCCACCGGGGTGGGCATCAAGGCCGACCCGGGCACGTCGAAAAACAGCATGGAGGGGTGGCACGGCGACACGGCGGCCTGTCCGCAAGCCAGCCATTGACAGGCGATCTGCGGCAGGGCCAACTGCGAGGTGGCCAACCAGCTTTCTACGTCCACGCTCTGCCGCTGCCACTGGGCGGCCACCCGAGGCCCATAGCACGAGGCGGGATGCACGTAGTGGTCGGTCAACCAGCCGATGCGCTGTGCCCACTCCGCCCGGTCGTCGCCGGTGAAGAACTTGTCCTCGGTGTTCATGATGGCGGAGGCGGCGGCGGTCGGCACGTGTCCCGCTGCTTTCGACAGGGTGTCAAACAGGGTTCGATAGTGGCGGCTGTCGGCGTGCCACCCGGCCGTGGAGGTCGCCTCCCAGGGCTCTCCCCACAGCTCCAGGCCCCACAGGCCGCGGTAGCGCCGGCGCAAGGCCCGGACGAAGCGTCCGAAATAACCGCAAAAATGGGGGGCGCATGCCAGGTCGGGGTGCTCCACCAGCACCGCCGGGGTGGGCGTACCAAAGGGCAGAGTCCAGTCTGGATGCCGTCCGAGGGTAATCAACGCTCGGATGCCAGCGTCTTCGAGGGCGTTCATGACGGGATCGATACGGGGCCAATCGAATCGATTGGGAATCTGCTCAGGCCACGGCAGTTCCATGCGCACCCGGTCGATGCCGAGGCGCCGCAGGGCTTGAGCCGACTGCCCCAAGCGATGGCGCGTGGGCCTCGCCTCGTGGGTCAGGAGCTGACCGTCGGCCAGGATGGGGCCGGGGCTCGCCGGCGACACCCGAGCCACCGTGCAGAGAAAGCATCGACGCCCCTCGAGGCGAAGGGTGACCACATAACAGCCGGGATCGGCGGGGACCGGGACGTGCACCCGGCCAGACTGCACCGCCAGAGACTCGGCCACCACCGGGCCCAACACCTCGACCTGTGGCTCCATGGCGGTGCCCAACCAGTGGGGGCCCACCGTGGCGCGAGTCTGGGTCCCGATGCGGAGCACCTCGACGTCGACTCGAGCCAACCGGGTGGCCAGGGTCAGGGTGACCGGTTCATGCGGCAGAAACAGGTTGCCCGGCGCGCTGCCGGCCACGAAGCGATGGGCAGGAGCCGGAGGGTCGCACTGCAAGCGGGCCAGGTTGGCTGGGTGCAAGAGACCGTTGGGCTGCCAGGGCCGCGGTGCGAACGCGCCTTCGACCGGAAAGCGCAGGCGGCGGGGCAGCAGGCGCGCGAGCAGGAGGCCGAGGGGCACCGCGGCGAGATAGAGCACACTGCCCTGGACCACCGCCGTGCCCAGGGAGGCGAGGGCCCACCACGGGCGGGGTCGGCGGCAGTGCCAATAAGCCCAACCGCAGACGTACACCCACACGGTCAAAGGGCCCCCGATGGGCCTCCCCAGCAGGAGGCTCTCAGCGATCCAGCCGGTGAGCGCTTCCTCCGGTCCCAGCAGCAAGGCAAGGACGAGCCAGAGCGGGAGAGAGACGGGGTGCCGGGCCAGCAGGTCCACCGTGCTCGCCAGCCCAATAAACAGGGCCCACCGCTTCAGCCGCCCGAGCGAGAACGGGCTCCACCAGGGCGGCCGCAACCACTGGGAGGCAGTCAATGCGATACCGCGTCAAGGCAACCATTGCTCACCGCGAGCTGGCAGGGCGCATCATGATCCTGCGGCCTGACGATCCGACCCTGTGGAGCCTGAACCCGACGGGCCAGGTCGTGTGGCGGGGCCTCTTGAAGGGGCGTTCGATAGACAGCCTGGTGCGAGCCGTGGCTCGGGAATTCGATATTG
>DASYBA010000895.1:0-4651 GCA_036501005.1 Candidatus Xenobia bacterium
CAGTACCATCACGTCGAACAGAATCTGCGGCCCTGGTCGGAGGTCGCACGGCTCACGCCCCGCTTGAGCTTCTGGTTCTGGCCGCCGGCCGAGAGCCTGTGCTGGGGCTGGTACTCGACGCGGCTCTGGAACTGGATGGGCGGCCCGACGGCGGTCATGCCCATGGAGAATACCCTGTTTCCAGGGGGGCTCCCGTGGCTGTTGTTGGCCGTCGCCATCGTCCTCCTCGGCACCCGTAAAGTGGCGCCCGAACGCGTGCGCATCGCGGCCGCGTGCCTGGGCGCCGTCGCCTTCCTGTTTGCATTGACCCTGACCTGGCCCAACGGCACCACGCTCTGGTGGTGGGTGTGGAAATTTCTGCCTGGGGCTGGCGAGATGCGGTCCATCAGCCGTATCTGGATGGTGGTCAGCGCCCTGGCTGTGCCAGGGTCCATCCTCTGTATCGATTCGTGGCTGAGCCAGGCGCGCCGGGGCGCCTGGGTGATGGCGGTGGTGCTGGTTTTGTGCGTGGTCGACCAGGCCGTCCTGGTGCCGCCGGAAGCGGAAGACACCGGCCCGATTCTGGTGGACGTCCACGCCATGGCTGACATCATGCGGACGGGCACCGTGGCCTATGTCGGCATCAGTCACCACGAACAGGCCGGAGCGACCCACGCTCTGGCGATGTGGGGCGGCATGGAAGCGGGGGTACCGGTCATCAACGGGCTCACCGCTCAACCCCCCCGTGGTTACCCCTACATGACGGCCAGCACACAGCAACTGTTGGACTGGCTCGGTCCCTATCGGGGACGGTTGACGCTCATCTACCCTCCCGCGGCCGACCCACCGGATGCGCTGGCCATCATCTTTGCGCACGACCACGAGACCCGCGGGGCGGCGATGGTCGAACATCTGGACCTCCCGCTCCAACGAGTCTTCCGCACCGGTCTCGAGGCCGGGCCACGCCTGGCGGTGGCGAACCTGGGCGAGCAATGCTGGCCCGCCCAAGGTCCCTATCGGGTGTCGGTGCTGGTCAACGCCATCGATGTGTCGCTTCCCCAGGACCTGGCCCCGGGGGATAGGCTGACGCTCGACTGGCCGCCAGGGCTACGCGGTCCGGCGACCGTCAAGGTGGTCCAGGACGGCGTCTCGCCAGACTATCGAACCGCGGATGGCGTTCTGCACACCAACGTGCCGTGATGAACCCGTGGATTGACGTCACCCGGCCAGTTCATGAGGCCCTGCCCGTCTGGCCCGGCGATCCGCCTGTCGTGGTGGAGGGGGTGCGGAGTATCGAACGGGACGGCTATGCCGTGCATCGCCTCGAGATGGGCACACACTGCGGCACGCACATGGATGCGCCCTCGCACTTCCTGGCGGGCGCAGCAGGGGTCGACCGGTTGCCCTTGGATGCGCTGGTGGGACGGTGCCGGGTGGTGGGCTCGGACGTCGCGGTGGCCGGCCGCCGGGTACTCTATCGGACAGGGCGGCCTCTGTCAGTGGATACGGCTCGACGGCTGGTGCGGCATGGGGTACGCCTGGTGGGTGTAGACAGCTCGTCGGTGGATGACGCCGACGGCGACTTCCCCGTGCACCATGTCTTGCTGGGAGCGGGGGTGGTGATCGTGGAGGGGTTGGACCTGTCTCGAGTATCGGAGGGTGCGTACCAGCTTATTGCTTTGCCCCTTCGGCTGGAGGGACTGGATGGGAGTCCGTGCCGCGTGTTGCTTCGTGCCCTTGGAGGAGGTCGCAGACGGCGGCCGTGATGGGCTGACCGCCGCGGGCCTCATACCATGAGAAGGCCGGGGACGGGTTGACTTCAAAACAGACGTAGCGATCGCCGCTCTTTCGCAGGTCAATCCCGGCCAGGTGAAGGCCCAGACAGCGGGCGGTTTCAATACACTTTCCCGCCAGGCTGGCCGGAATTTCATCGGGGACGACCTGCAGCGTCTTGTCGTAGCGATAGTCGCTCTCCTCCGCTTCCAGCCGGCTGGCGAAGACCCGCTCACCCACCACGTGCACTCGATAGTCGACCCCCTGGATGGCCTCCTGGAGCTGGACAGGGCAGTTGCGCAGGGTCTCCAGGCGGTCCAGGTCGGCTTCGGACATGCGGCGGACGATGGAGCGCAGGTAGCTGATGGATTTGTAGATGACGCCGTCTGGGTGCTGGTGGTAGAACGCCGCGGCGATGTCGGGCCGGTTGGTGACGACGGTGCGGGGAACGTCCCAGCCCAGGTGGCGGAGGAGGCGGATCTGATCGGGCTTGGAGGCATTGGAACAGGCGGATGACGGGCGATTGACCACCAGGCCCGGCAGCCCGTTCAACATGGCATTGAGGGCCAACAGGCATTCCTGCCGGGCAAAGCGGCGTTCTTCCTCGCTGTATTCAACGAAGATTTGGGTGTTGGCAAAGCCGACCCGGTGATAGATGGCCGTATCGGCATCCAGCTCGAGGCGGCGGCCGTCCGGCAGATGGAGGAAGCCGCCGTCGACGTTGGCGCCGAACTGCACGGTGGCAGGAAGTTCCCGCAGATCCACCAGTTCGACAGAAGCGCCCCTCTCGTGGAGGGTATCGAAGACGTCCTCGACCATGGGTTCGTCAGGATTGCCCAGGACCACGATCATGGCGGACGCTCCAGAAGCTCGGCGGCGGCCTTGAGGATGGCGGGATCGTCCAGCAGGGCGGGGGTCAGGTGGGTCTGGACGTCGGTGACGTAGCCATCGACAAAGGTCAGACTCGCCATCAAGAGGCCCAGGCTGTGCAGGGCCTGACGAGCCTTGCGGGCGATGGATTTCGGGAGGCCGGTATTGAAAATTCGAGGCCCGACGATGGTGACCTGGTGGGTGGGGCCTTCTGGAACCTCTTCGAAAACGACGGGGGCCAGGCGGATCGCATCGAGGCGATCGTCGTACACCATCGGCCGAGGCGGCGCCGCCGTAGGGGCCACGGTTCGGCACGTGACATCGGGCAGGGAACGAGCCGCGGGGGGATGACTGGTGACCAGCATGCGAGGCACCGGCAGACCCTGCCGGGCCAGATGGGCGAGGAGGGAGAAGCGGCTTTCAATAACGTCCCGCGGGCGCGGGACGTTGGCGACCAGCGCCGTATCGGACAGATATCCAAAGAGGGCTATCAGGGTCGCCCAGCCCTCCGTGGCGGCATAGTCCTGGTCATGGGGATCCAGGCCCGGCGGCGCAGGGGGCGTCTGGATGCCGTCCAGGCAGACACTCCGTATGTCGGATAGGTTGACAAACCGATCGGCAACCTGCAGTCCTGCTGGCGTGTCGCCGATGGCGAGCGATGGCATGGCATCCAAGGACAGGAGGAGCACGGGGCGACGACGGCGTTCCAGCACGTACTGGGAGAGGCGATAGAGACCGGCGTGTGCTTCGGCGCCGTGGAACAGAATCACAGGCGGGGCGTTCGAGAGAACGCGTTCGCCTCCTACGAGGCGTAAACATGTTGTTAAAGAAAGCATTCCGAGTTGTTAACACGACCGGTTTATCATGGCAGCATAGATAAACTGGATCGGAGTGCCTCATCATGACCAACAGTTCGGTCAAGCCGCTTCAATTTGCCGCGACCGGCACCCGGGTGCCAGAGCATGCGCCGGCTGCTTCCACCGACAACCCGGTCGACATGGCCATCAAGGACGAACGCGGGCCCAGTCTGGGTGCCCGCATCGCAACGGCCGCCATGGGCGGTCTGGCCCTGGCGGGCGGCGCCGGTGCCCTCACTGCCTCCGCCCAGCCGGTGGCAACCGTCACCGTGCAGCAGGACTCCAAGTTCTTCATGAACCCGGGCGCATCGGCGGTGGGCCAGAACGGCCTACCGATGGTTCCGTCGGTCGTCCCCGCCGTGCTACACGTGGTCAATAACGGCGAACAGGCCCCCGCTTCGGGCGTGTTTATCGGATCCGAGTCCCGATCGGGTGTATCGGACTCGTCCCAATCCACCACCTCTTTGGCCGACCTGAGCGCCAAGTTCGACAACGTCTCGTTCCAGCGCGGCGGCTTCGGGGGCGGCAAGCCGCATGAGAAGGGCTTCGAAAAAGGCCGGGAGAAAGGCCGCGAGAAAGGCGAGGAAAAAGGGCGGGAAAAGGGCCGCGAAAAAGGCGAGGAAAAAGGTCGGGAGAAGGGCCAGGAGAAAGGCCACGAGAAGGGGCACGAGAAAGGCCAGGAGAAAGGGCGCGAGAAGGGTCAGGAAAAGAGCCACGAGAAGGGCAACGAGAAGTCCGCTGAGCACCCGACCCAACCGACACGGCCCACGCCGCCCCCCCAACCGGGACATCCGACACGGCCCACCCCGAACCCCGCGCCTCGTCCCCTGCCGCCCGGCCCGGCCCCACGGCCGGGACGCCCGTCCACACCCAAGGCGCCGCCCACCCACACGGTCAAGGACGGCGGCCACAAATACAAGATCCCCGAGGGCGGATGGGTGACCCAGGCCCATCGCGATCATCCCGACATCAAGACCGGGCGGTTCGATCGAGACCACGACCGCGACTGGCGCAACCAGATCGTCGACGTGCGACACTGGCACGATCACGACTTCGGCCACGACTGGTACCATCACGACCACGGCTTCTACGATGGCAACGCCTTCTGGTTCGGGTTCGAGATGGGTCAGTTCGATAGTTGGGACTGGAACGCCCAACCGGTCTACGTCGTC
>DASYBA010000896.1:0-6339 GCA_036501005.1 Candidatus Xenobia bacterium
GTGTTTGGGGAAGCTGTGCGGCATCGGGCTTCGCCCACTACTAGCTGGCGTCCACCTCTGCGGATCCGCCCCCTATGCTACGCTGGGGCCCCCCCCGGCTTGGTGTTTGGGAGGCCCTGCGGCATCGGCTTCGCCCACGACTAGCTGGCGTCCACCTCTACGGATCCGCCCCCTACGCTTCGCTGGGGGCCCCCAGGGCGGCTGCGGCTTAGTTCAGGAAATCGTCGGGGGTGGCGCGGTCGATATTATCGACTCGCCACTGGCCGCCTTCCCGCACCAAGGTGACGCGGCGAATCTCGCTGTGCGTCTGCACCTTGAAGAGGCGGGTGATGTCGGCCAGAAACACCACCTGATTGGCGGCCTGGCTCTCGACGGCGAGCCGGCGAGGCGCGAAGTGGCTGTTCCAGTCGACCTGCTGGGTCAGAGAGTCGCCCGGCCACTCGTCCTTGAACGCCTGGAGGGTCATCTTCTGATGGGCAGCACCGCTCATCTCGGCATAAGCGCCGTCGAGGTGAAAGAAATAGATGTCGTCGTAAAACCGTGACACCACGTCGAGCGCGGCCGCGATGTCCTGGTTTCGCTCGCCGGCGGGCTTCACGTCGACCGCCAGACCATCGCTCTCGCCGCTGGGGTCACCGGTATAGCGAATCTGGTAGGGCTGGCCGATGGTATAGCTGGCCTGGGCGAACGGCTTGCGTTGCTCGGCGGGCGACACATAGAAGATTCGAACGCCTTTGGGGGTATGCACCTTCAAGGCCCATACGCCTCGCGTGCTGCGCTCCTCATAATAGAGAGGCCCCCGGGCGGTGCCGCCCTGCACGGCAGCGACGACGCTTTCTGCCGACGTGCCGACGGCCGTACTGGCCGCATCATGGGGGTGGACAGAGTCGCAGCCCACCCCCAGCACCGCCAAGCTGAGCAACCCCCACACCATCTTGCGCATCAACCCCCCGTTCGTCGACCCATAGGGCTATCCTCCGCGAGGTTTGTGAAAGACGCCCCGAGCGAAGCAAAGGGTAATAGGCAGAGCTTTCTCGGATGCACCACACTGACCCCGAGCGAAGCAAAGGGCGCCGAGCAGAGCCCATCGGACCTACCGAAGCCATTAGCGACGTCGCGGGTGGTTCTACCTCCAAACGAAAGCCGGGGGGGCCCCCAGTGGAGCGTAGCGGAACGGCTGGGGGGCAGAGCCCTCGAGGCAGGATTGCGCTCTTGCGGAATAAGAATAGGCGACGCCTTACAGGAGGGAGTCGAACAATGTTTGAGTTTGAAGGCAATTCCCAGGGGCATCTGATGGTCGGAGGCATGGACACCATGGACCTTGTCCGCCAATACGGAACCCCGCTGTGGGTCTACGACGAGACCATGATCCGGCGGCGTTGCCGCGAGTATATGGAGAATTTCCGCCAGCACTGGCCGGACTTCCGCATCATCTTCGCCGGCAAGGCCTTTCTCTGCAAGGCCATGTGTCGCCTCATCATGCAGGAAGGCCTCTGCCTGGACGTGGTGTCCGGCGGCGAGCTGCATACCGCGCTCCAGGCGGGTTTTCCGGCCGACCGCATCTGGTTTCACGGCAACAACAAGACGGCGCCGGAAATCGAGATGGCGCTGAAAGCGGGCGTCGAGCGCATCGTCGTCGACAGTTTCAACGAGCTGGCGCTCGTAGAACGCGTGGCGGAGTCGCTGCATGAGGTGGCTCGGGTGCAGTTGCGCATCACGCCGGGCATCAAGCCTTCGACCCACAGCTATATTTCGACCGGCCAGATCGACTCCAAGTTTGGCTTCTCGATTGCGCACGACATCGCTCGAGATGCCGTGCTGCGGGCCCACACCTCCAACCGCATCGAGCTGAAAGGGCTGCACTGTCATATCGGCTCGCAGATCTACGAACTGGAGAGCTTTGCCGTGGCGGCCCGCATGATGGTCGAGTTCATGCAGGGGCTTGCCCGGGATCACGGCGTGACCTTTGAAGAGCTGAACATGGGAGGGGGCCTGGGCATCCGCTACCTGGCGGGAGACCAGCCTCCGTCGGTGGCAGCCTACGTGCAGCGTCTGACCGATGCGGTTCGAACGGCGTGGGGCACGGAAACCCCGCTGCCCCGCCTGATGGTGGAGCCGGGAAGGTCCTTGGTAGGCGAGACCGGTATCACCTTGTATCGGGTGGGTACCGTCAAGGAGATTCCCACGATTCGCACCTACATTGCGGTCGACGGGGGCATGAACGACAACCCCCGCGTGGCGCTCTACCAGGCAAAGTACCAGGCAGTGCTGGCCAACAAGTACACGGCCAAGGCTGACGAGACGGTCTCCATATCGGGGCGGTGCTGCGAGACCGGCGATATGCTGGTGTGGGACGCTAGCCTGCCCGCCGTAGACGAAGGAGACGTCGTCGCCCTGTTTTCGACTGGTGCCTACCACCACTCGATGGCCAGCAATTACAACCGGCTCCCCCGGCCGCCTGTCGTTTTTGTGTCTGACGGCCATGCCACCATCGTGGTTGAAGGCGAGACCTACGACGACCTGGTTCGCCACGACCGTGTTCCTGCCCACCTGGCGGCCGAGGCGCCGCCCTCCGCTGCCGCCCGCCGCTAACAGGCGATATGACATAGACAAAGGGCCATATGAGGGACCGATCTCGGTCGCGAATATGTGCCCTTTTCCATTTCATACCTGGCTAGCCGGCCGCGCTACCATCCCAGTGGCTGGACTACCTTCCATGCGCCTCTGCCGGCTGGCCATCGTCGGTCACCAGGATCTTGCGGAATCTTCCCGCCGCGTGACGTTCAGCCGACCTCTATCGGGTGTCCGTCCACGAGGTGGACACTGGGAGAGACGGCGACGTCCAGCGAGGCGCCGCCACCCGCCGCGGCCGACCGATATCCTTATCTGCGCTCCAGACGGCGGCCCCGGGGCCACCCTCGCTAGTAGTTTCCCCCGAGAACTTACTGGCATACCTTCCACGGCTCTTGCCGGCGTCGGGACCTCCAGGAGTTGGACTTCGAGCGCGTTCGTCCAACAATTGTACCGTGGTTGAGAGACGGCGTCCTCTAGTGACCTGACTCAGCGACGACCAAGAGGCTGTCCGCACCGTCTGTAGTTCCCCGCTGTATGAAATTTGTCTGCGGGGCCAAATATTTTCGCGGGCTCCCAGAATTTCGGGAGCCGGCGAAAATATCGGCATGGCTGCCGATATAAGGTGGGGGCCCGCCAGGGCAGGGGCCTTGGACGGGATCATGGCGAGGCTGCGAAGGAGCGGGCGCCCCGTGCAGGCGGTGGCCCCAGTCCTCCGATCCTACGAACGACGCCCCGAGTCGTCCGACACCAGGGGCGGGGGTGTCACGCGCTGGAACTGCCGACCGGCTTTGGCGCTGCGCAAGAGATGTGCGAAAGGCTGTGCCAGCGCAGGGTGACGCCTCCCAGACGGGCATCCTGGCCCTTTCGCACACCCTCTAAGCCGATCCAGGGCGCTGGAGACCCGTCAACCGTCCTTCTCGGGTCCGTTTTGTGACCGGAGCCACGGGGCTGTATTGCATACCATGGTCCATGGCCATGCACATGGTCACGGGCGCAGCCGGGACGGTTGATGTCCCATCCCTCCTGGGTCCGCCAGCCCGTCGACCGCGCAGGATTGGCGTGGTTACTGGGTTTTAGCGTTGACGGTTTTTCAATACGAGGACTTCTGGAAGGGCCTTTTTGGCCGCATGAGGGCTGCATTCCGGCGGGCCGAGCCAGAAAACTGGAAAAAAAGTTTCGAAAATTTCGCCGAAAAACCGAAAAAATCCAGGTGTGCCAGGAGGAACTGAAAAAGTGTGGGCAAATTGTGATAGTGTTGACGCCACAGAACCAGGAATCATGCCCGTGTGCACGAGGGTGTTTGAACGTTTATCAACGTTGCAAGCGATCCGGTGACGATCTTGTATCGAAGCCAGAAGCCCCTGGCAAGCAGGTTCTGAAACTCGGAGTCTGATGCTGGCGCCTCCAGGCTGCCTTCGGGTGGCCTGAGGGACAACGACATGGTCTGGTCTGGCCCCTATCGACCGGTAGAGTCCTGGCCAACCAATACGTGAACCGCTTTGGAGAGGTGTTTAAAATGACAAAATCCGAGCTTTCCGAGAGGATCGCCAACAAGACGGGCATGAAGCGGAAGATGGCTGCCACGGCTGTCGATTTCCTGCTGGAGGAGATCCGCGACGCGCTGGCTTCTGGCGACAAGGTCCAACTGATTCCCTTCGGCAGTTTCGAAGTTCGTGAACGCCAGGCTCGCGAAGGCCGCAACCCTCGCTCTGGCGAGAAGATCAAGATCAAGGCCCGCAAGGTGCCGACGTTCCGTCCGGGCAAGGCCCTGAAGGAAGCCATCGGTCACCACGAGCCCGCCAAGAAGGCCCCGGCCAAGAAGGCAGCCGCTCACGGTCACGCTGCCCCGGCCAAGAAGGCTGCTGGCAAGAAGTAGTATCGACTGACGGGCAGGCCGATGAGGTCTGCCCTTGTCAGACTGCGAGAGGGTGCTTTTCCTTCGGGAGGGTGCCCTCTTTTGTTTGAGCCTTGACAGACCCGGCGGCGTATCGAACCTAGCCCGCCCACGAGCTCCACCCGTCCTGATCGGCAGGGGCGTATCGAACGACTGGGGTGGGCCGTGCCGCCTGCGGCGCCCGCCCCGGGCCCGTGAGGCCCTTCGGCGCGCCGGGGTGATGTCAACACGCCCTGGCAGAAAGCCCTGGTTCGTCTGTCGGCGCCCATCGGCCAGGATCAGCCCCATCGCGACGGACAAGGTCAGGCTGGACTTCAAGGGCCGCCCACCGATAAGTCGTCAATCGCGCTCCACTGCGGGGGCAGTAGGCGACCAGTGCCACCACAATGCAAGAAAGGCCTCGGGTTTCCCCGAGGCCTTGCTGATGCCTGACGACGGAAGCTTATCTGGCGAAAGTCACGGTACAGTTGGCCGTATACAGGCTACGGGGCATCGAAGTGCCGTCGGGGTGGTTGACAACGAAGGTGCGATTCACCGTCTGGTGTGCCGCCATGGAGTCGATGTAGAGGGTCTGCGTGCCAATCTCCTGGCCTTCGCCGCTGTCGACTTTCACGTTCACGACAACGTTCTTGGCCGCCACGTCGGCGGGATTTTCAACGTCGATAGAGACATTCAGCTTGCCGTTCGTCCAGTCAGGCGTGACGGTGCTGTGCGAGACAGCTACGTCAGGCTGCGGGGTGGGGGAGGGGACGGGAGGCGGCTCGTTGGAGGCCGCTTCGGCAGGAGTGCCAGAAGTGGCGGCGCCCGGCGCCGGGACGGCGGCGGGCGCAGCCGAGACGGGTTTCGCCGGGGCCACCGGGGTGGCGACCACCACAGGTGGCGCCGGTGCCGCAGCAGCCGAGGCCACAAAGTAGATCTCGGCGATGTGCAGTTCGTCGTTCACCTGGTACCCCGCCCCGACGGCCTGGGCCAGGCTGCGGGCCGATACCCACGTCTCGCCATTTTCATCGCGGGTGGCGAGGGCGATGGGTTTGTTTCGATATGTAAAGGCATAAGGGCCGGCGCCCAGAGGCGGTCCGGCGGGTCCGGACGGGGCCAGCGACACGGTGTTGCCCTGCACCTTCCAACTGAAGCGGAGCGCTTTCAGGAGCCCGTTCAAAGAACCCCAGATGTCGCCACCGCTGCGCAAGGTGGGCGCGGTGTAGACCTGATTTCGAACATACAGAATCGTGCTTTCGGCCGAGCGGGCCGGCAGGCAGGTGTAGACCACGATGGCCGCCAGCATGGCAGAAACAAGGCCGGCCGTCTTGAGTGCTTTCATTGAGGTCACCTCGTTGCGGATGGGCGGTCAGCTCTGACGACGGCTGACCGCGAAGTCGAAGATTGTTCGAGGTGCCCACCGGGCCTTCCTGTGCCCCGTGGAAGGAACCGAGCTTCAAGCGTTAGAAACCCGACGCATGCAACGAGTAGTCCTGACGGCCGTGGGCCGTGATAGACCTGGCATCGTAGCGGGTGTAGCCCGGGTACTCTACGATACAGGCTGCAACATCGAAGATTCCAGCATGACCATTCTGGGCGGCGAGTTCGTCATGATCCTGGTGGTCAATCTGCAGAAGGAGGAAGATGCCGAACAGTTCCACGCCCGTCTCCGCGACGTGGAAACCCGTTTCGGGCTGGCCGTCTCCCTCAAGCCCCTGGAGCCATGGGCCGAGCAGAAGATGGACCGGCAGAGCTTCGATGTGTATACCATATCGGTCTACGGTTCGGACAAGCCGGGCATCGTCTACCAGATCACCGACGAACTGGCCCGGCAGAACGTCAACGTCACCGACGTCGATACCAAGCGGGTCGGCCCCGCGTCTCGCTCGGTC
>DASYBA010000897.1:0-3243 GCA_036501005.1 Candidatus Xenobia bacterium
GGGGGGGTGGGGCTGGTTGGGGAGGGGCTTGTCGCCGCCGATGTCCATGGTGCGAATGAGGAGGCGGCGGTCGGGGCCCAGGGCGCGGGCCACGGCCACGTAGGCGTCGGCCTGCTCCTGTTCGGTGGGGGCTTGGGGGCGGTCCATGAAGAGGAACTCCGACCGCAGGAGCCCGACCCCCTCGGCGCCATTCGATACGGCGGCCTCCGCTTCCGAGACCTCGCCCAGATTGGCGACCACTTCGATACGGTGACCGTCTTGGGTGGTGGCGTGTCGGGCGGCCTGCTTGAGCTGCGCCGCGCGGCGGTCCCGCAGGCGATGGACCTGGGCTTCTGCCTCGGCGGTCTCGGCGGCCGTCGGTTGGATTTTGAGGGCGCCGGCGCTGGCGTCCAAGATGGCCGGCGTGCCGTCGGGCACCTCGGCGGCCCGGGGGTCGACGGCGGCCAGGGCGGGCAGGTCGAGCGAGCGGGCGAGGATGGCGACGTGGGAGGTGGGGCCGCCCAGCAGGGTGGCGAAGCCCACGACTTTCGAACGGTCCAGCGATGCCGTTTCGGACGGGGTCAGGTCCTCGGCGACGACGACGGCGTTGGGGGGCAGTTCGAGTACGGCCGGGGCCTCTCCGAGCAAGAGCCGAAGCACCCGGTCGCGGACGTCGCGCACGTCGTTGGCGCGGGCCGAGAGGAGCGTATCGGGCAGGGCGGCCAGCAGGGCGGCCTGGTTGGTGCAGGCCTGGTGCCAGGCGAAGGCGGCGCTCTTGCCGGAGGCGATGTCGCGCCAGACCAGGTCGGTGACGTCGGGGTCCTGGAGCAGCTCCCGGTGGGCGGCGAAGATGGCGGAGCCGGAGCGGCGTTCCAGGTCGTCCAGCTCGGCGACGGCATGGTCGAGGGCGGCCTGCAAGGCGCGGCGTTCGGCGGCCGGGTCGGCGGCCCTCTCCTGCAGATGGCGTTCCTGGCGACGCACCTGGAAGATCTGTCCGACCGCGAGCCCGGGGGAGGCCGTGACGCCGTGCATCCGATGGGGATCGTCGCTGGGTCGAGGCTTTTCGATGGCGGGCGTGGACGGGGCTGGCGCATGGCTGGGGTCCTCCCCGAGGCCTTGCTTCAGGGCCTCGGCCAGGGCGGCGACGGCTTCTTCGGCGTCGGGGCCTTGCGCCTCGAAGACGACCCGGTCGCCCTGCTTGACCTGCATCGTCATGAGGGCGACGACGCTCTTGACGTTGGCGTGGGCGTCCCCCCGATGGATGCGGGTCTCGCTCTGAAAGCGGCGGGCGACGCCGGCCAGGACGGCGGCGGGGCGGGCGTGCAGGCCCTGGGGGTTGGGCACGGGCAGTTCCGTGGAGCGAGCCGCCGGGCCCGCGGCGGTCATGGCTTGGGCACTCTTGAACTGGACGGTGATGAGGACGTCCCCGGCCTCGATGGGGCCTTCATTTCGCTGGAGAGAGGCGATACGGTCGGGCGGCAGGACGATGATTTCGGTGAGGAGGCTCTTCGCTTTGCGGGCCACGCCGTCGGCGTCGAACTCGATGAGGAGCTGGCCGAGCGTGACCCGGTCGCCGACCTTGACCTTCGGCGTGAAGCCCTGGCCTTTGAGCGCGACGGTGTCCAGGCCGATATGCATGAGAACTTCCAGCCCGGAATCGTGGGCGACGGTGAGGGCGTGGCCGGCGGCGTGGATCATGGTGACGGCGCCCGCGCAGGGGGCCTGCAGCGAGTGGGTGGTGGGGTCGATGGAGAGACCGTCTCCGACCATGCGCGCGGCGAAGACGGGGTCGGGGACGTCATCCAAGGGGACAATGACGCCGGAGAGCGGTGCGGATAGGACGATCTCGGTCGTGGACATGACCGGCGAAGGTTCCCCGGGGGGGGCGGTGGTTTCCTGGGACGGGTCAGCGGTGCCGGCGGTCGGCGGCCAGGGCGAGGACAGCCAGGATCAGGGCGATGGGCGCGTTGGCCGGAGTGGTATCGATTTCCGGGGCGCTGGTGGCGAGGGGGCCCGTGATGGAGAAGGAAGGATCGACCGAGGCACGGGCGCTATAGTTGGCGCGCGAACTCGTGCTGCCGCGGGCCGACGCTTCTTCGAAGAAGGCCAGGGTCTCCGTGAGATGGTGGCCGTAAAACACAGCGTAAAACTCTTGAAGCCGGCGATCTGGGTGGGGCAGGGGTGGCCGCCTACGCAGTTGACTGGCGTGAAGCAGCCGCCGTCCAGTGAGAGGCTATCCACCCCGTTGACGGATTTGAGGACATTGTCGACCAGGTGACCTCCCACGCAGACCTCCACCTGGTCCTTCGCCGAGGCGCAGGCGCCTGGGCACGCATGGCTGCCGATGCAGGGGCAGCCGCACATGGAAAATAGCAATTGATACCGATCACCAACGCATAGACTGCGGTAGCACCACGAGGGCTTGTTTTCATGCCACGCGCCAGTCGCCCAGGAAGACTTCGTTGGGGGTCCCGTCGGGGCGAATGCCCAGCCACCACGCCACGTTGTCGGGGGCGTCTCCCTTGACCTTGATGTGACCCTCCGTGAATGCCGTGCTGGTGGTGGGCCGCGCGGTGGGCCGCGCAGCCGGTGATTTTGTTGGGCGGCTTGTCGTCACCGCCCTGGCTTCGATAGATGATGTGGTGCACTTCGAAGTTGGTGCGTCGCGAACAGCCCGGCACCCGACAGACCCACCCATCTCGCTCCTGCACCGGGTGGGCCTTGGCGGTTTTCCGCGCCTCGTCGGCGTAGGCGCGCAGGAAGTATTGAACCAGGAGGTCGACGCACTGGTCCCGACTGGCATCGCCGCCCATGAGAATGTTGGCGATGCGAAGCCCCAGATTGACGTGTTCGTGAATGTCCGGCGCCATCGGGATCTGGACTCGGCAGCCCTGGACATAGGTGGGAGCGGTACCGTCGTCGGGCACCTGGGGGTAGGGCAGGAGCCCTGCGTCGGAGGGAGGCGCACACGTTCGCACTCCCCCTTCGATATCGCCGAGCAGGTCGAGGATACGGGCTTGACCTTCTTCAATCAAGGCCAGGGCCGCGGGACGATGCGGGCCAATTGCTCGGCCTGGCACTGGCTGAGACGGCCGACGGCATAGGCTTCCCGCAGGGCCGGGCAATGTGCCAGGCGCCGCCCGAGTCGCAGCAGATCGTAGGTGCGGGTGGCCAGGAGCTTGCGCAGCCTGGCGAAATCAGGTTTCCAGGGGGCGGGCGCGTCGTCGCAGGCTTGGATGACGACCTGCCGGTCGACGGCTGCCA
>DASYBA010000898.1:0-23489 GCA_036501005.1 Candidatus Xenobia bacterium
GATCTGAAACGAGGACACCATGCTACAACAAGCCACGCCTAAGTTCCCCGAGCTGCCGCCGCTCGACGGCCCCCGCATCGGGGTGCTGACCCGCGGCCACGAAGCTTTCCAAGACGAGCTGCAGGCTTTCGTCAGGGCCGAGGTCGCGCCCATCGCCGCCGACTTCGAGGGGCGTAGCGAGTACCCGCTGGCCCTCCTCAAGCGCATGGGCGAGTTGGGTTACCTGGGCATCATGTTCTCCAAGGAGTACGGGGGACGGGGACTGGACGGCCTTTGCTACGCCATGGCCGTCGAAGAGTTCTCGCGCTGGTGGGGTTCCCTCGGCATCACGGTGGCCGCGCACAGTTCACTGGGCAGCGGGCCGCTCTATTACTACGGCCGCGAGGAGCTGAAGCGGGAGTACCTGCCGCTCCTGACCCGCTGCGAGATCATCGGCGCGTACGGGTTGACCGAGCCGCAGGCCGGCTCCGACTCCGGCGCCACCGCCACTCGGGCCCGCAAAGTCGGCAAGGAGTGGGTGCTCAACGGCACCAAGTGTTTCTGCACCAACGCCTCCTATGCTCGCACCTATACGGTGACCGCGGTGACCGGGGAGGAGAACGGCAAGAAGCAGATTTCCGCCTTCTTCCTGGATCGGGAGAAGATGCCGGGCATCACCATCAGCAAGAAGGAAGACAAGATGGGGCTTCGCGCCTCCGACACCTGCACCGTCGTGCTGCAGGACGTCAAGGTGCCGGAGGCCCACATGCTGGGCGAAGAAGGCCAGGGCTTCAAGATCTTCATGCAGACCCTGGACGGCGGCCGCATCACCATCGGTTCGATGGCCCTGGGGCTGGGCCAGGGAGCGCTGGACGAAGCCGTGCTGTGGGTCAACCAGCAGGAAGGCGGCTTCAAGTCCATCCTGGATGACCAGTTGACGCTGGAAGCGCTCTCCGTGATGCGCACCGAGTTGCAAGCGGGACGCCTTTTGCTATATGATGCGGCGGTTCGCAGAGATGCGCGACTGCCCTACACCGAGTTCAGCTCGATGGCCAAGTTCTTTGCTTCGGAAGCCGCCGTGCGGGCCTGCAACGCCGCCATCGAAGTGATGGGCGAAGCGGGCCTCAGAGAGGGCACCCGGGTGGTCCGTGCCTATCGGGACATCAAACTGTGCACCATCGGCGAAGGCACCACCGAAGTTCAAAAACTCGTCATTGCGAGGGAAATGCTGCGGCAGCAGACGCAACTGCCAGGGAGTAAGACATGATCGAGACACAGGCAAGGCCGGATGGCATGAATTTCAAACTGAACGAAGAGCAGGCGATGCTGCAGGACATGGTCCGCAAGTTCGCCCAGTCTGAGGTGGCGCCGGGCGCCGCCGAGCGGGATCGCACCTGCGCCTGGCCGAAGGAAATGGTCGCCAAGATGGGCGAGCAGGGCCTGTTGGGCGTCTGCGTTCCGGCCGAATACGGCGGCGCCGGCATGGACACCATTTCCTATACGCTGGTGATTGAAGAGCTGGCGGCGGCGTGCGCCTCGGCGGCCGTCATCGCGGCGGTGCAGAACGGTCTGGTCAACTATCCGATACTGGCGTTCGGCACCGACGAGCAGAAGAAGAAGTATCTGCCCCTCACGGCCACCGGCCAGAAGATCGGCGCCTACTGCCTGACCGAGCCGGGTTCCGGCTCAGATTCCATGGGCATGGCGACAAAGGCCGTCAAGGACGGCGACTCGTATCGGTTGACCGGCACCAAGTTCTTCGTCACCAATAGCATGGGTGCTGAGATTTTCATCGTCTATGCGACCCTCGATGCGTCGTTGAAGTCGAAGGGCGTGTGCGCCTTCATCGTCGAGAAGAGCATGAAGGGCTTCACCGTCGGCAAGCACGAGGAGATGATGGGGGTGCGGGCTTCGGGCACGTGCGAGGTCATCCTCGACGACGTCAAGGTGCCGGTAGCCAACATGATTGGCGCCGAGGGGCAAGGCGGCAAGATCGCCCTGGCGACCCTGGATTGTGGTCGGCTGGGCATTGCCGCCCAGGCCATCGGCATCGCCCGGGCGGCCATGGAGACTTCGCTCAAGTATTCGCAAGAGCGCAAGCAGTTCCAACAGGCCATCTTCAATTTCCAGCTCATCCAGTCAAAACTGGTGGAGATGGCCGTCGGTATCGACGCCGCCCGCCTGTTGCTGCAGCGGGCTGCCTTCCTGCGAGACACCGGTGTGCGCTTCACCAAGGAAGCGTCCATGGCGAAGTGGTTCGCATCCGAGGTGGCGGTCAAGGCGGGGAGCGAAGGCGTACAGATTCACGGGGGCTACGGCTACACCAAGGAATATCCGGCCGAGCGGTTCTTCCGGGACGCCAAGATCACCCAAATCTACGAAGGGACGTCCGAGATCCAGAAGCTCGTGATCGCCCGCAATCTGGTGAATTAAATGAACGTATTGCTATTGGTCAAGCAGGTGCCCGATACGGAGGCCCGCATCAAGGTCAATCCCGACGGCAAGAACATCGTGACGGACGGGGTCAAGTACATCCTCAGCCCCTACGACGAGTTCGTGGTGGAAGAGGGGGTGCGGATCAAGGAAAAGCACGGCGGAGAGGTCGTCGCCATCACGGCGGGTCCGGCCCGAGCCAAGGAACTGCTCACGACGTGCCTGGCGGTGGGCGCCGACAAAGGCGTGCACGTGTCGGATACGACGCTGGCCGGGGGCGACTCGTTCGCCACGGCCGAGGCGCTGGCGGCAGCTTGTCGCAAGTTCCAATACGACGTCATCTTGTGCGGCAAGAAAGCGGTGGGCGTCGATAGAGGCATCACCGGCCCGGCCGTCGCCCAGATGCTGGGAGTACCCTTCGTATCGAACATCGTCAAGCTGGAGTTCTCCGACGACAAGAAGAAGGCCACCGTGACGTCTGAGGTCGAAGGCGGCACTGAGGTCTACGAAGTCGAGCTGCCGGCCGTGTTCTCGTGCCAGAAGGGGCTCAACGTGCTACGGCACGTCAGCCTGCCCGGCATCATGAAGGCCAAGACGAAGCCCAAGCAGGAACTGAAGGCGGCGGATCTGGGCGTATCGGATGCCAAGGCGTCGGCGAAACTGCGCATGGCCGGCATGGCGTATCCGCCGGAACGCAAGTCGGGCCGCGTGCTGCAGGGCGATCCGCAACAGGCCGTGGACGAGCTGATGCGGCTCCTGCACGAAGAAGCCAAGGTCATCTAGGAGGAGCCAACGTGATTTTCGCAATCGTCATTGTTCATAAAGGGGAAATCGTCCGGCCCTTCCTGGAGAGTCTCAGTGAAGCCCGCCGCCAGGGTGGACCGGTGACCGCCGTCGCCATCGGCGATGGAGACAATAGTGTCGCCGGGACGCTGGGTCGCTATGGGGCCGACGAGGTCCTGGTGGTGGAACCGAAACTGCCGGACTGGAACCTGGAAGCCTACGGCAGCGCCGTTGCCGAGCTGGTGGAGAAGCACAAGCCGAGTGCCATTTTCATGCCAGCCACCGTGCACGGGCGCGACCTGGGCGGCTGGTTGGGCGCCCGCCTCAAGGTGGGCGTCGCGGCCGACGTCACGTCACTATCGACTGACGGTTCCGGTTCGATCAAAGCCAAGCGCCCCATGTACTCCGGCAAGGTCGTGGGCGAGGTGGCGTTCAGCGCCGACCGTCCCCAGATTGTGCTCTTGAGGCCCAACATCTTCCCGTTGCTGGCCGAGAGTGAAAAGCGCGATGCGAAGGTGACGTCGGTCACCGTGACGGTCCCTGCCACGGCCGGCCGGGTCAAGCTGTTGCGGACGGAAGTCCCGCAGACCGAGACCGTCGAGTTGACGCAGGCCCGCGTGATCGTATCGGGTGGCCGAGGGCTGCAGGGCCCGGAGAACTACCACCTGGTGCAGGACCTGGCCAAGGTGCTCAACGCCGCGACGGGAGCTACCCGCATGATCGTCGACCTGGGATGGGTGGATCACTCGCTCCAGGTAGGACAGACCGGCAAGGTCGTCACGCCCGATCTCTATATCGCCTTGGGCATATCGGGCGCCATTCAGCACCTCGTCGGCATGCAGACCGCCAAGTGCATCGTGGCGGTCAACAAGGATCCGGACGCCCCGATTTTCAAGATTGCGGACTATGGGATCGTGGGCGACGTCTTCCAGATTGCGCCCATGTTGACCGAGGCGTTTCGTAAAAGGGCGACGGTTTCGGTATAGGGTTTAGGTGATGGTTGCCGCTTTTTCCCCCCTCTGATCGTCTCATCAGCGGCCATTCGACATCGGTTGTTAACACCTGGACGGCACAACCGTCAAGCGAGTGGAAGGGCGATCGGGGCTATGCTTGGAGTACGCCCCAAAAAGGGCGGAAACGAACGGGAAGGCAGGCTTCATCACCATGGTAGCACTCGTTGGAGGCGGTGGGACCCAGCCCACCCATAAGACCACGCCCAGTCCCCCCACGAAGAAGGCCTCTCCACCGGCGGTCCCGGCCTCCCCGTCCCCCGGCGACCACGTGAATCTCACGCGCAACGAGTACGGGCCCCCTGGAGACCACCGGGTCGCCGGCATCGTCAGTGGGATTCATGCCATGCGACCCGATCATCATCGCCCGCAAACGCATGGCCCGTCCTACGCCAGGGGGGCGGCCAGTGGCCGGGACACGGCCGATGCCGCAAAGCAGGTTGCCACCGGCGTCGAGAAAGCGCTGAAGGGTCTGTCCACCACGGGGGCGGGCGCCGAAGATGCGCATCTGCTCCAGGAAGAGCACCGTTTCGTCGTCGACTCAGGCGGGACGGTGACCGCCCCCGTCACCGCGGAGGGCAAGCCCAAACTCACGCCGAGCGAAGCCCATCTCGTCCAGGAAGAGCACCGCTTCGTCGTCGACTCCCACGGCACCATCACCGATGCCGGGCCGGTGATGGGGGGAAAGACAGAGGGCGGCAAACCGGTTGATGAGCCCGGCAAGTTTGATTTTCTGGACAAATACCTGGGCCCCGGGGCCGTCGCGGGTGGGGCATATGGGACGTACCAGGGCTTCAAAGCCCTCCTCCACCACCAATACGCGCAGGGCACCGCCGGCGTGACGACCGGGACTGCCACCGCGGGCTCGGGCGCCCTGACGACGGCCGCGCTCGTCGCCAAGGACGCCAGCACCGCGCTCAAGCTCACCAAAGGAGCCGGTGTGCTCGCCGGGGTGGCCGCGGTGGCAGACGGAGGCTACAACATCTATTCGGGGTTCAAGAACCACAATCGCGGCCAGATCGCCGACGGTGGCGTCAAGACGCTGGCCGGCGGCCTCCTGATTGGCGGGGCCCTGAGCGGCAACCCCGTCGTGGCGGGCGCCGGAGCACTGCTCTACGGCGGTACCTTGATTTACGACAACCGCAAGGCCATCGGGCATTTCTTCGATGACGTCGGGCACTTCTTCAGCGAGGGCAGCAACACCCCACCCGTGGCGGTGGATCCCGCCTACGCCCGCTTCGGCATCAATCCGTAGCGCCCCCGGTGACGTTGGTCAACTTTTAACCCGCTGCCGAGAGTTTGCGACTCGATCCGGTGCTCGTTGTTAACGTTTCGCCGTGCCTGGCATCAACCGAGTCTGTCTGCGATCCATCCTATACTGAAGCTACGGAAACAGAGCAGAAAGTGAGATCGTAGCAATGCCAATGTATATCACGGATGGGAACCGTTCGTATCCAATATCGACCCTCAACGGCCAAGCCAAGAAGGACTCGGATCCGAAGCCAGCCCAG
Source organism: Candidatus Xenobia bacterium (assembly GCA_036501005.1). Lineage (GTDB taxonomy): Bacteria > Vulcanimicrobiota > Xenobia > RGZZ01 > DASYBA01 > DASYBA01. Next base: position 5,717 of record DASYBA010000898.1, read on the forward strand.
GGCCCTTCGAATGCTCCTCCCAGCACCGCGCCGGCCACCCCGGCGGAGCAGCACGTCTCCTCCAGTGGGCATGCCAGCAAGGGCAATTCGCCTTTCCCCAACCAGGGCGTGGAACAGCTTCTGGAAGAGCTCTTGCAAATTGAGATGCAGATACTGCAGGCGATCGAAGGAGGAGGGAGTGGCGGAACGGCTCCGGGTGGGGTCGGGCTGCCCGGCGGGGGGCTGCCCGGCCGGATCCCAGGAGTCTATCAGCCCGGAGGTTGAGCCAGCATGGAAGCCTCTGGTGATCGTTCGTGGCAGGACCCCTTGCTGGACCCCGAGATCCGCCGCAACACCCATACCGCGTTTATTGTCGGCATGCTGCGCGATCTCGAGGACGACGGGGTTCCCACGGACGGACTCAGAGTTCGCCGCTATCGCTTGAATTCGCCGGCCCCGACCCTTTAAGCACCTGGGCGAGAAGGTCGGGAGCCACGTTGCCGCCGCTCACCACCAGGGCGGGCGCCTCCCCGGGGATGAGACCGGCCCGCCACGCCGCAACGGCGAGGGCTCCGGTCGGTTCCGCGACGATGTGGGCCTCGAGGGCGAGAAATCGCAGCGTGTCCAGAAGCTGATCGTCCGTCACCGTGACGATGTCGGTCACGTGCTGTCGGATGGCCGCGAAGGTGAGCTCGCCCAGCGAGATGGTGCGGGCGCCGTCGGCAATGGTGGCCGGAGCGGGAATGGTCACCCGGGTGCCGCTGCGAAACGACTGCTGACCGTCGTTGCCGGCGGCCGGTTCAACGCCGAAGATGCGGACGCCGGGCCGGACACTGTGGATGGCGAGGGCCACGCCGGACAACAGACCGCCGCCGCCCAGGGGGCTCGCCACCACCTGGAGGTCGGGGTGCTGCTCCGCAATTTCCAGTCCCAGGGTGCCCTGGCCCGCCATGATGGCCGGGTCGTCGAACGGGGGGACCAATGTGTAGCGATGCTCTGCCGCGTAGTCGGCGGCCAGGCGGTGGCGGGTCTCCGGCGTCACGCCCTCTTGGATGACGGTGGCGCCATAGGCCTGGGTGGCTGCCACCTTGTGCGGCATGCTGTCGGCCGGCATGAAGACCGTGACGGGAATGTTGAGCATCTGGCCCGCCAGGGCCACGGCCTGGGCGTGGTTGCCGGAGGAAAAGCAGACGACGCCGGTCTTGTCGGTGAGCTGCAGCAGGCGGTTCAGGGCACCCCGAATCTTGAACGATCCGCTCCGTTGCAGGTTTTCCGCCTTGAGCCAGGCGCCCCGGCACGGCAAGAGCGGGGTGCGGGTGATGTAGGGCTTGAGGCGGGCGGCGGCTTCGGCAGACGTCACTTGAAGCGGGGGGCTCGACGTTCGACGAAGGCCTGCACGCCCTCTCGAGCGTTCTCGGTGCGGCTGGTCTCCAGGTAGAGCTGGTTCTCCAGCTCCAGGCCTTTCGCCAGGTCCAGGGATTGGGCTTCGCGCACGGCCCGCATGATGTTCTGCATGGCCTGGGCGGGCCGTCGGGCCAGCCGCTCCGCCAGCGTGCGGGCCTCGCCCAGCAGCACGGCCGGCGGGACGACTCGATTGACCAGGCCGATCCGATACGCTTCGTGGGCCGTCACGGGCTCGCCGGTCAAGAGCATGTCGAGCGCGTGGGCCGGGCCGATCAGGCGCGGCAGCCGCTGCGTGCCGCCAAATCCGGGCATCAGCCCGAGGTCGATCTCCGGGTGCTGAAAGCCGGCCCGCTCCGATGCGATACGCAGGTGGCACGCCACCGCCAACTCCATGCCCACGCCCAGGCAAAGGCCGTTGATGGCGGCGACAAACGGTTTGGGAAAGGATTCAATACGACTCGTGACGAGGTGTCCGTGCCACAGCGGATGCTGGGCCGGATCGCCGTTCGCCAGGACCTCGTAGACTTCGGGGACGTCGAGGCCCCCCACGAACGACTTGCCCGTGCCCGTCAAGATGATGGCCCCGACGTCGTCGTCGTTGGCCAGCTCCTCCAAGGCCCCATGCAACTCAGAGAGGGCCACGCCGTTGATGGTGTTGACCGGGGGGTGATCCACGGTGATGATGGCGACCCGCCGCTCAATCTCGAGGCGGATGAACTGTCGGTCTGTTGCAGTCGTCACGGTCGGCTCCTTGTCTGATGGTCTGTGGCGAATCCGCCAGGGCCATGGTGGAATCCTTCAGGAAGAGCGACGGCTTTTGGCGAAGAGGGCCGCATGGACACCGTGGGACGCTTCCAACTCGTGCGCAAACTGGGACAGGGGGGCACTGGCGTGGTGTGGGAGGCGCGGGACACCCGGTCGGGCGCCCGCGTCGCCCTCAAGATCCTGCGTCACGGAGACCTCACGCCGCTGGAGGTCGCTCGCTTCAACCGGGAATACTCGGTCCTGTCGCGGCTGTCACACGCCAACCTGGTGCAAGTCTACGAATACGGCATGGACGGCGGGCGCCCGTTTTATACCATGGAGCTGCTCGAAGGGACGACCCTGGCCGCGCTGACGGCCGCCGAGGATCTCCCCCGGGAGGACTTGTGGGGCGCTCGCAACCCGGTCATCTTCCGCATTCTGTTTGCCTTGCTGGATGCCATGGAGCATTTGCACCGGCGGGGCATCGTGCACCGCGACGTCAAGCCGGGCAACATCATGTTGACGCCGGGCGGGGGCATCAAGCTGATGGACTTCGGCCTGGCCCGAGACGCCTCGGTCGATGCCGTGCTGACCGAGCCGGGCACCATCGTCGGAACCCTGCGGTACTGCAGCCCCGAACAGGTCGCCAGCAAGCCCGTCGACGCCCGCTCGGACATCTACGCCTTCGGCGTCATCTTGTATGAGCTGGCGACGGGACGGCCGCCCTTCAGCGGCGACGGCTGGCCGGTGGTGAGCCAGATCTTGAAGGAGCCGGTGCCCCCGCCCGTCCAGTTCAATCCCCGCCTGCCCGGGCAGTTTGCGGGTCTCATGCTGCGGTGTCTGGAGAAGAAGGCGACGAACCGTCCCCAGTCGGTCGGCAAGGTTCGCCAACAACTGGGCGCCCTGGCCGATGCGCTGGGGGTGGACGTGCCCCAGACGGAGACGGACCGGCGCATCCGGCTGGAAGTCGCCGGGGAGCAGATCCTGTTTGCGCCGCGCTACATTGCGCCCGCCGGGATGCGAGCGACCTGCGAGAAGTTTCTGTCGTTTATCGAAGGGGGCCACAACGGCTTCATGCTCGTGTATGGCGACGAAGGCATGGGCAAAAGCCGCTTTGCCGAAGAGTTCGAAGGCATCGCGCAGGAACGGAAGGTGCGGGTGGTGCGCAGCACCTGCGAAGGCAGCGGAGCCGTGCCGTACCACGCCGTCGCCCCTCTCATCCAGTCGATATGCCATGGCATGAGCACCGACGAGCTGGGGGCGCGCTTCGGCGATGCGGGTCTGGCTCGGTTTCTGGAAGCCGGGGAGGCCCCCGACGGAGACCCGCACGCCGAGAAGTTGAAGCTGTTTGCAGCCGTCTCCCGGGTGGTTCGATACGCGGCCCGGGAGGAGGGGTTGTTGTTCGTGGTCGACGACATCCAGTGGGCGGATATCGACAACTTCGAACTGCTGTCGTACCTGGTGAGAGATCAGGCGTATCGACCGGCCGTGGGCGATCACGGGGTCGGAGTGGCGTGGACCTGCGTATCGGAAGCCGAACCGTCGCTGCGAGAGCGGATTTCCCGGTTGACCTCCGGGCACGTCCATACCGAGTTTACCCTGCCGGCGCTAGTGCCACCGGACGTCGTGGACATGGTGGGGTCGGTGCTGGGCGACGATGACGCGGCCGAGAAGCTGGGCACCGTATTGTATCGAGAGACGCATGGGAACCCGGCGTTCGTGGTGGAGTGCCTGAAGCGGCTGGTCGAGGCCGGCGTGCTGGCGGAGCAGGATGGGGCGTGGATGGCGGTGCCGTCGTGGCAGGCCGTGGCGAAGGCTGTTCCTCGCAGCCTGGCAGACGCGTTCGGCCAGCGACTGCAGGGGTTGTCGGACAGCGCTCTGGAGGTGCTGCGCATCGCGGCGATTCTGGGGGCGGGGTTCAGCATGCAGGTGCTGCGGGCCTGTGGGGGCCAGGCGGAGGCGGTGGACGAGTTGCTGGCTCGATACGTCCTGATGGCGGTGCCGGGTCGGCGGCAGGGGCAGTTGGCGTTCGTCTCTCCCCGGTTGCGGCGGTACGTCGTCGATGGCCTGTCGTTTGAGCAGCGGGAGCCCCTCGAACGGCAGATTCTCCTCGGGTTGGAGAAGCAGTACCAGGAGGGCGATCGGCGGGTGCTGCACGCCCTGGCGGCCCACGCGGTGCAGGTCGGGGACGAGGACAGGGCCCTCCAGTATGTGCTGCTGGCCGCCTACGCGGCTTCGTCGGTGCGGTCGAATCAACGGGCGGCGGATCTGTACGAAGTGGCCCGCACCATGCCAGGGTTCGAAGGCCGGCTGACCGCGCCTTTGCGGGATGGGATTTTCGACGTCATGATGTCGGCCGGGCGGTATACCGCGGCCGCCAAGCTGGCGGAGGAGAGCAGCGGGGTGGAAGCGGACCGCACTCGCCAGGCGCATTGGCAGCACCGCCTGGGACGGGCCATGATGGGGTTGGGCAAGAGCGACGAGGCCCTGAAGCACTTCACCGCCAGCCTGGAGGCGCTGGGGTTCAAGACGCCGTCGCAAGGCCCGGCGCTGTTGGGTTCATTGACGTGGGAGTACCTGCGGAAGGGGGCGGAAGGCTCCTCGGAGGTGGGGGAGGCGTTGAAGGTGGCGCTGGACGTCCCCGGATTGATGCGGATGCCGCAGCGGGATCAGTACTTTTTCAACAACATCCTGCGGGCGTTTCACGCGGTGCGGGAGGTCGGCGACGTCGATATGCAGGCGCTGGTCTATGCGTCGTATGCGTTCATGCTGGTCATGACGGCGCGGCCGCCGGTGGGGCTTATTCGACGGTTTCTGCTGTTGGCGACGGAGCAGTTGCCGGGGGTGAAGCAAGTGGCGGTGAGGGTGGAGATCTGTCGATACGCGGCGTGGAGCTTCTATCTCCTGGGCGACTTCGGGGCGGCGCGGGAGATGGTGAGCGGCTGGATTGAACTGGCCGAGTCGTGGGGGGCCGCGGAAGGTCAGGTCGTGCTGGGCTTGATCCATCTGTGGACGGGACCGGTGACGGGTCTGCGGGTGGCGGCGGGAGGAGACACGGCCCTCGCCATGACGGCCCGCATGGCGCAGTCGTGTGGGCTGGCGCTGGAGCAGCGGTATGCGGAGGCGGAGCGGGTCCTGGTCGATGCGGGCGTGGGGGTGAACCTCGAGACGGCTGAGTCGTTGCCGCTCTTGATGGGGCGGGCGTTCAGCCTGCACGTGCAGCGCCAGGGGGAGGCGGCGGGGCTGTGGGAGACGCTGCGGCAGCGGTGGCAGGCGGGATCGCTGGACCATGTGCAACCGCAGCGGTTCGCGGTGTATGCGGCCATGGGGTACGTGCGTCAGTACCAGGCGGGCGGTGGGGCTGGGGTGCTGGAGAAGGCTCGGCGGCTGGTGCGGGAGGTGGAGACGGAGGTGGAGGACGTCCAGGGGCAGGTGCGGGTGGTCGAGGGGCAACTGATGCTCCTGCAGGGGACGGAGGCGAAGGGGTTGGCGGCGGCGGAGCAGGGCCTGGCCACCTTGCACCGATCGGGGGCGAAGCTGGTGCAGACGGATTGCCGCCTGGCGCTGGCGGAGACGTTGTATTTTGTGGGGGGCGGGCTGAAACAAGCGGCGGAGACGCAGCGACGGGTGGCGCAGGCGCTGGCGGAGGAGCTGGGGGCGACGGCCTATGCGGCGGTGGCGAGGCTCCTCAAAGAGCGGGCGGAAGCGGCCCGCCAGACAAAGGTCTAGGTCTAGACAGCCCGCCTGCCATATATACGCATTTTTCCCGCCTGGAGCCCATAATCAGTGCACGTTTCGGCGGTTCCTCCCAGATATGGAAGGCCCCGTTTACAGGACGGGTCCGGGTGTGGTATAGTGGCGACACCCGCCGAGGTGGCTCAATGGCAGAGCAGCGCATTCGTAATGCGCAGGTTGTCGGTTCGACTCCGATCCTCGGCTACCACGCAAAAGCCCGCCACAAGCGGGTTTTTCGTTTTCGGCTGGTTGCACTCGCTCGGGCTGGTTGCACCTTTGGTTGCACTTCGAATGCAGCGGTGTTGTATCGAATTGACACGTCCGCCGCTACTTCCGGCCCTTGCCGGGCTTTCGACGAGCCGCGTCTTGCTTTGACCTCGCATCATCCAGGTTGGCCTGTGCGTCGTCCACCTGGCGCTTGAGGAAGAATCGAGCCTGATCCAGAGCGGCTGGGTCATTCAGCTTGGCCAAGTACTGGACGTGGTGCTCACGCAGCCGGGTCTGGGCCGAGAGGAAGTCATCCAGGTGTGCAACCACGGACTGCTCGGCCGCGCCCACCTTGTCGAGCAGTTCCTGGATGGCGACGCGGCCCGGGTCACGCTTGGCCAACAGCTCCAGCAGGGCTCGGAGTTGGCTTCGCCGCTCGGTGACAGCCTCAATGGTTGCATCGAGGCAAGCCTGCACCACTTGTAAGGGAGGCTCGTTCATCCCAAATGCGTCCCAGGACACTGGATGGGTTGACTCCTCGGCGAGGTCCGCTTCCAGGTGCTCGCGGGATTGTTGCAGCTCGGCGAGCAGCTTCTCGTAGCTCACCAGGACCTTGAAGAGGAAGCTCCCGACGTGGTGGAAGACGGCGACCGCCTGATTCTTGGCCGATGGGTTGAACGGGGGAACCCGTTGATCAGGGCTGGGCTTTTGTTCGGCCCCCTCCTCACCCAATAAGAAGGCCACGGATACCTGTAGCACCGCGGCCATTTTCGCGAGCGTGTTATAGTCGGGCTCGCGCTCGCCAGTCTCATACTTGCCGATGGCGCTGCGCCCCGAGACTCCGACACGCCGCGCCAACTCATCCTGCGTCAGGCCGGCTTGCGCCCGCGCCTCCCGTAGCCGGCTCGCCAAAGGACTACGCTTGGATGTGCCCATTCTGGGACAAGCTTCCAGAATGCTGGTCATGCCCTCTTGACAAAAGGCGCCCAATTCGGGACAATGAGGTTTGAGGAAACTTCAATGTCCCAGTTTGTGATCAGGGAGACCTGAACCGATGAAATGCCGTCTGAGGCAACTCCTGGTAGACCGAGGCCAGTCGGTGACGTGGCTGGTGGCCATGACGATGAAGCCCGCAAGCACGCTCTACAATTGGATGGGCGGCAAGTCCGAACCTCTGGTGTCCGATGCCATCGCCGTGGCCCGGGCGCTGGGGGTTCAAGTTGAGGATCTCTGGGAGCCCACCGCTCCGGCAGAGGGGGCGTGATCCGATGGCCCGCGACCGCAGCCCGACCGCCACACAGCTCGGCCTAGACTCTCGCACCGAGGCGCCCAGACTGTCTCCACAGGTGCGGCGACGTCGCGCTACGCCGCCTGTGGCCGTGGCCTCCAACCCACCTCTCCCGTCCCCGTCAACGGAGGCGCCGTCAGCCGTGCCCAGTCCGCGTGAAGCCGATCGGGCAGAGTTCGTTCAGCTCGTGGCTGCTGAGGAGGCCTGCCGCCGGCTCGGGGGTATCGATCGAGCCACGCTCGACCTGGAGGTAGCAGAGGGCCGCCTGGTGCCCACCAGAATTCGAAGTCGCGTCATGTTCAGCCTCACGGAGCTAGCCCGATACATCGCGGCCTGCACGACCCGCGAACCACGCAGCAACCGGGGCAAACGCAAGCGACAGACTTACACGAGCAACTGAGAGCGCCAGTCGGCCGCGTTCCCTACCCTGCCGGCAGAGGCTCGTAAGTGGGCCTGGCTGTGCCGCGCATTCGAAAGGAGATCCGACCATGATCTACACCATAGGCCGGACGGGTCCACAATGTGATCGGTCACGTTCGCCGCGTCCACGACCCCCGTGACCCCTACTTCTTGGACGTCCCGCGGCTGTGTCCACGTGGGGTACGTTTTGTCTTGCCCTTTGCTATATCGAATGCAGGAGACGTCTTGTATTGATTCCCAGTCGAAGAACGGTTTTCGATATCCCAGACCTTCCTGGCTGCAGCCGGCCCACACTCCGGGCAAAAGCTCTTCTGGCCAGCCTTCGGTCGCCGCTTCCGCGGGTGGAGGCGCTGGCATGCATAGCACGTATACATGCCGCCCATCTTGTTGGCCAGAAGTTGGGCAAGCTGGAGCCAGGCAGAACGCAGGAAACCGAAACCGCTGGAGATGAACAGGTCAAGCGGATCGTCGTCCTCCCATTCCACCCATATCGATGGGGCGCCGTATGTGTTCAACATCATGCTAAGGCAGTAGGCGATGCGATCCTTTTGAAACGTGTAGTCCTGCCTCGCGTATTCAATCGCACGAGCTTCGGGCTCCGCATCAGAATGCAGAAGGATTCTACCCCACAAATCGGCCGTCACGATCGATGGCGGCTGCTGGCGCAACTGGATCGCCGCCTCAAGCAACGCGTCCACTTGGCGGGCCCGAAGCACAAAGTCTGCGACCCGCTCCGCCGTCATCCAACGGCAGGGGGGATCGCCATAGCGACCTCTGAGCCCTTGCCGAGAACCAGCCCAGGACCAGAAGCAATCCACGTGGTCCTGTTGGCAGCAGACCCAGAGTGGGCCCCAGCGACGGGCAAACTCCAGAACTGCGGCGTCCTGGTCAATGTTCTGGCCGGCCAGCGCTCGAAATTCACTGAGAAGCCCTCGCTTCGACTGGGCCGCCTTTACTGGCTTCCAGCCACCCTCAATGAGGGCTGATACCGTGGGCTCGAAATACCAGCCAGTCCGTCCTGCCTGCGGCACGGCAAAGAGTAGTTGCGAACCTGATAGACCCTCGCTAGCGGCTTCGGCTGCGTTAATGAGGTCAACAGCCGGGGGTTGCAGCAGTACATCGAAAGCGCCCAGAGACTCGGGTCTCCCATTGTCATCTGTCAGACCAGCCAGATCCAGCTCGCGACCGTTCTTCTTTTTCATCCGAATTCAATCCGAAAATAAATTCTCGACGACAGTCGGGACTCCTGGTAACCTATGGTCAGAAGATACCAATGGGAGGCCAGGACGTGTCAGCACAGATGCAAATCCAGAGCCAGACTTACAGCGTGGACCAGGTGGCAGCTCTGCTCGGTCTCGGCCGTGCGACCGCGTACCGGTATGTCGCCACGGGGGTCATTCGCGGCTTGCGCATCGGTGGCCGGTGGGTGGTCCATCGGTCGGTGGTGGACGGCCTGCTGGCGGAGGCTGCAGGTGCGGTTGCCACCCCTGCGGTCTCGTCTCCAACGGGAGGCTCCCGATGACCCCCACCCCGGGCTGGGAGCCCGAGCCCCGCACATGGGTTGTGGAGAGCATTGCAGGCCAGTATCGGATGTATCATAGCCCTTTCCGTTTCCCGAACCGGGTCCGGGTACAGGGGCCGAACGATCTGGCCGTCGATCTTGACGCCCGCCACGCCAAGGCCGAGTTTCGGCGCGTAGGAATCCCCTCGTTCGTCGCGCGTCTGTTGCTGCGCCGTCTCCGATCTCCCCGCCACCAGGAGGCGAGCTGATGACATCCCTTCTGTCACCCTTCGACCGCGTGCTCGACGCCCTGGGCCAACGGGTGCGCTCGCTGCGCGACCACCAAGCCGATGCTCTATGCCCGGCCCATGAGGACCGCGCTGCCAGCCTGTCAGTTGACGTCGGACGCAACGGCGGTGCAGTGGTCACCTGCCAGGCCGGCTGCACGACAGAAGCAGTCGTGGAGGCGTTGGGCCTCAAGATGCGAGACCTTTTCCCACCGCCCTCCAGCAATGGCAACGGGGCAGTGAACCAGAAGGGCAAGGCCCCTGGCAATGGCTCCAGCAAACTCTACACCCTTGCGCATATACAGCGCCGGCCACAGGTGACCGCCATTTATCACTACGGCCCTGACCTGCTCAAGGTGCGTATCGAGGAGGCCGGCAAAGCCAAGACCTTCGCCTGGTATCGCTCGGTTGGTCACGACCAGTGGACTCCCGGCACAGCGGGCGCCGAGAAGGCGCTGTATCGATCAGATGAGGTTCGCCACGCTATCGACAAGGGGCGTGTGGTCTTCGTGGTCGAGGGCGAGAAGGACGTCGACACCGCCCTCTCGCTGGGTCTCGTTGCAACATCGAGCCCTGATGGGGCATCCCGCGATGCCGCCAAGCCGAAGTTCCCAGCCCACCTGGCCGAGCCATTACGAGGCGCGAAGCGGGTCGTAATCATCGCCGACAACGACGAGGCCGGTCGGGCCCATGCACGGGCCACGCTGGATGCCGTCCTGCCGGTGGTGGCAGGTGACGTGCGGATCCTCCAGTCCCTGCCGGGCGTCGCTGACCATGGCGACTTAACGGATTGGATCCAGGCCGGTGGCACCAAGAAAGAGCTGGAGGCGCTAGTTCGCAGAGCGCAAGCCTATCGCCATGGTCAGCTAGCGGCGCCAGTAGGGAAGAGTCCGGCAACGGAGACCGCTCACACCCCCACTCCGCAAGGGAAGCCGAAAGGTCCGACCATTTTCAATGCTGCGGCTTTGATGCAGGCGGAGCTGCGTCCGACAGAAATCGTCGTGCCCACCATTTTGCCCGCCGGTCTTGGATTGCTCGGTGGCCGCCCGAAAAAAGGCAAGTCGTGGCTGGCATTGGGCCTGGCCCTGGCAGTTAGCGCCGGGGGTCGCGCTCTTGGGCAGATTGCGGTCGAGGCCGGCGATACCCTGTACCTCGACCTCGAAGGCGCCCAGCGGCGTACGCAAAAGCGAATCCGCACGATTCTTGGAGAGGACCCACCTTCTGGCCGGCTGTCTATCGCATAAGTTCGAAGGCGTTGCCATTCTCTGCGTGGTCCACACGAACAAGAGCCATGGCCAGTATACCGACGTGTGCGACTCCATTCTCGGAAGCACGGGCCTTACGGCTTCGGTCGATACCATCCTGGTGTTGGCCCGTGAGCGGGGCGGAGCCGAGGCCATGTTGCATATTGTGTCCCGGGAGTTCGACGAGGACGCAGAGTTCGCCCTGAAACGAGATCCGGTAACCTCGTGGGTTCTCTTGGGGGACGGTGCCGAGTACCGGCTGACAGCGGCACGCCGCTCGGTGGTCGATGCCGTGCGGAAACTGACGACGGACGGCGGGAAAGCCTTTCCCAAGGACATCATTCGTGAGGCGGCCAAGCCCCGGGACACCATTTACCAACTGCTCAAGAAGATGACCGACGCCGGACAAGTCATCTCGAACCCAGACGGATCATACTCTCTAAAAGAGCGATCAGATCGATCAGATGGATCATGTCAGTCAGATCGATCAGATGGATCAGATGGAGGATCTGATCGCTTGTCTCAGCGCGATCAGATGGCCGATCAGATGGTCCTGCTCTCGGAAACCAGCACCACGACTCAGGATACCTGGCCATCCGACCGGAATTCTGACGGATCTGATCGATCTGATCGCTTTGTAGAAGAAGACTCATGGATCGAGGTGGGCCCATGACCGCGCCCGTCCTTCTCTCCACCCTCCGGGCCCGTGGCGTTCAGCTCTCCGTGTCCGCCGGCCGCCTCCGATTTCGTCCAGCGACAGCCGTCGATGCCGACCTGCGCCAGGCCATCGAGACCCACCGATCGGGCCTAGTGGCGCTGCTCCAGGCCGGGCCAAACGAAGGACACGCCGGCCTGGTGGCCGACGCGCTGGAGGCGTTTCCGGGCGCCCAGGTGGTCGACACTGTCCACGTGACAGCCGAGGCCGTTCCGGGCGCGCTTGCGGCGCTCTGCGCCCTGGCGGTGGAAACCTACCCGGGCGAGACGATTGCGGGCCGGTTGGAAGCCTGTCTCCTCGCCTGCCAGGCGGTCCGCTTGCATCCTGACGCCACCCCCAAGCAACAGACGATGGCTGTAGCCGTTGATGCGCTGCTGGAACGCACCCCTTACCCCGAGCTGGTCCGCCTCCTGGGCGGTCGAGAGGAGCTGCCATGACCCGACAACTGCGGTGCTTCTACTGCCGACAACCCATCCCAGTCACCACCGGGACGGTGACCCAGGTTGCGATTCTGCACGACTCCGATGACTGCTCGGACGGCGGCAAAGACTGCAATTGTTCGGACGTGGCCCACCCGGCCTGTGCTCAGCGGGCCGCAGGAGGTGAGTCGTGAGCCTTCCACCAGCCGCACAACAGAGCCCCTGCTTGGTTGCCTTCCAGCTTTGCCATGGCGACCGCCAGGCTGCGTACGGCCACCCGGCCCAGGACTTCGCACGGACCGCGGCGCCGTGGACAGCCCTGCTATCGGACCGTCTGCTGCCGGGCGCTGTGATCACCCCGCATGACATCGGCCTGATGATGGCCGCCCTCAAACTCTCACGGCTGGCGCACGGTTACCACGCCGATTCCGCCGTTGACCTGGCTGGGTACGCGGAGACACTGGCCATGGTCCATCGGGCGGCCCAGGCCGGAGGTGACCAGCCGTGACGGAGCGAGACTTCACCAGCGAGATCGCCCGCAGCATCCCTTGGCTGGCCCAGGCCACCGGTGCGCCGGCGTTCTACCTCAAGATTCCCGACGCCGGCTCACCTGGCGCCGCCAACCGCTTCACGGCCGTCAAATTCTTCGACGCCGTCCTGTGGCACGGGGGCCGGACCCTCGCCCTGGAGGCGAAGCTGTCAAAGGGCCCGAGCCTCTCGTTCGACGCCCTCCGTGAGGTGCAAGAAGACGCCCTGCTGGCGGTCGAGGCTGCCGGCGGCCGGGGCTTCATCCTGGTCAACTTCAGGGTCACCTTTTCCGCCAAGGAAGCCAAGCGCCGCGGCGTGGCCCGACTCATCGCGGCGTTCGCCGTGCCCATCACCGCCTGGGTGGCGTCCCGCCAGGAGGCTTGCCGTGCCTCGCTTCCCCTGACCTGGTTCGAGGAGCACGCCATCGCCCTGCCCCGCATCCGCCTGGCTGACGGTCAGGCCGGCTACGATTTGCGGGCGCTCCTTGGCACAGGTGGGCAGCCGTTCAGGCCCCCTTCTGACAACTCATCGAGCGCCACGTTGACGCAAAACCGTATCGAATTGCCGCAACCTGTATCGGAAAGGACGCCGCCTGATGTCGGATAGCGAAAGAATCACCTGCCCCAACTGTCGAACCATGATGGTGCTCTCGACCCTGGAGACGTGGACGCCGTCCGGCGGTTGGCGGGACGAGGCCCGTGCCACGTGCCACCGTATTCGCAACGGGAAGGCCTGCGGCACCGTGGTTGTGCTTGATGCGGTTGCCATCCCCGACCGTCCTGCACCGGCCGTCGTTGGCGCACGATCGTGACCCGCCTCTCTCGCGGGCTGCCGATCCGCACCCTAGCCAGGCGCCGGCGACCGCTATTCCCCGCGGTTCTGGCCTGGCTGGCAGCGCACCCGGGCAGCGACTCCCGCGGCGTGCTCGCGGTCCATGAGAGTACGCACGTCTGCGGCCTCCTGCTCTTTCGCATTCCCTTCGCCGAGGTCGACGTCACCGGGAAACACGGATTCCCTGGCTTCGTGTCGACCCCCGGCCGCACCGGTTGGGAGGGCGACCCCGGCTTTCTGGTGGCGGTTCTGATGGCCCCAGCGGCCGAGGCCGTGTTGTTGGGCGAGCCGGTGTCAGCAGCGCTCCGCACGTCTAGCATCAATGACTACAGGATGACGGTGGACGCCGTGGGCGAGCTGGTGGCCGATGAGGTGCTGACCTGGGCAGTCGGCCTGGTGCCTCACTATGCGGCCCGCATCGATGCCGTGGCCGCCGCCCTGCTTGAGACCGGCACCATGACCCAGGCGCAGGTGCTGGACGTCCTGACGCCCATTCGCACGTTTCCCACAGTATCGAAAGTAGGAGGTACCCGCCCTTGACCGCTCGTTTTCCCAAAACACAGTCCTTCGTGAACGCCTCGCTCCTCCCGGACCGCCGGGAGCGAGCCAGTCGCAGCGTCCACCTCGCAGGTCATGCCGTCGCCTGTGTAATGGCCGGACACCCCGTCCCCAATATCACCCTGGATGACCGCGGCGGGTGTCCATCCATCGCCCTTCACGAGGGCAACGTGGGAGACGTTCACGCCGCCGCCGTCACCGTCATGGCGGGTGCGGCAGCCGAACGCGCATACACCGGCGCCAATGGCCCCCTGTGGGCGCAAGAAAGAGTCTCGACCGACTACTGGCGCTGCCACGAGCGGCTGGGAGAGGACGGCACATACGGCGAGTATCGGAAAGCCGAGCTGTGGGTGCAGGAGGCGGCGCCCTACATCGACACGGTCAGCTTCGCATTGCTCAGGCACAAAAGTCTGGACAACTCCGAGATTCGATCGGCGCTGCGCCTACACCACCCCGACAGAAACTGGAATCGGTAGAAGGAGGAAGTCCATCCCGTGAATCTGCTCAACTCCATCAAGCAAGCTGTATCGAAACCCCGCAAGGAGGACGCCCCACCCGTGATCACGACCGCAGCCGCCCCCGTCAACCCCGCCCTAACCGCCATCACGACGATGGAGAACCGCCAGGCCGAGCTCCGGGAGGCCATTGCCGACCTGGAAAAGGAGAGGACGGCAGCCATTGAGCTGGCCGCCCGCGGAGATGTGGCTCAGTCCGGCTTCGTCACCTCCGTCAACGGCCGGCTGAAGGAGCTGGACGGCAAAATCAGCGCCCGGCAGGCCGACGTCGCCCTGCTGGATCAGCAGATTACCGATACACGAGCCCTCCATGCGTGGCAGCTCGAGGTGGGCGCCGCTCGTGAGGCTCACGACCTGGCGCTAGAAGCCCAGCAGGCGTTCGAGAAGGCCCTACTGGACGCCGCAGCCGCCTTTCGCACTCTCAAGATGGCCACGACTAACGCGCAGGCCAAAGGCAAAGCGTTAAAGGTCGCCGCAGCGCAGCGCCACCAAGAACTGCCGGGGTTCGTCAATGGAAGCGTGGCTATCCGACGGTTCGGATACTTCCAAAACGAGCTGCTCAACACGACCACCGCGATGGCCAAAAAGGGCCTGCTCGACCTGAACCGCATCTGAGCGCAGGAGGACGAAACAATGGCAACCACACCCGTCAACACCCACACCCAGGCCTTCGAGGAGGCCTACCAAGCCCACGAGAGAGCCGCATCCGAGGTCGCCGCCTACGAGACAGCCCTGCGGGAGGCCCAACGCCTCCATGCGATAGCCCACGCCTCCTCGGCTGAGGCCCACCAGAGGGCTCGTGAAGCCCACCTGGCCGCCCTCACGGCCGGAGAAGAGACGCCAGACTGGATCTACACTCCGCCGGCCCGGCCGGTGGCCCCGTTCGTGCTGGACGTGGCTGCCGTCGTCGGGGCCTGACCACCCGCCCGGGTGGCCGACGGCTGCCCGGGCCGTTCCGCACCACAATTCGATAAAGGGGAGCACCAACCATGGCCAGTAACCAGCCCAATCGCCTGGACATCATCCTCGGAGCCCAGACCCAGCCCCTTGAGTCAGACCTGCAGCGGGCACAACAGAAGGCGCAGCAGACAGGTCAAGCGATGCAGCAGGGGCTGGCCGGCCCTCTGCAGCAGGTGGCCGCCGCCGAACAGAAGGCGGCCGAGGGCGCCGAGAAGGTTGGCGAGGAGCTGGCTGCCCTGCACCAGGAGGCCGAGGCCGTAAAAGAGGGCCTGGAGGGCGCCCACGAGCACCTGGCAGGCCTGGCCGACACCGAGGCCATTCAGGCGGGCAAAGAAGCCCTCTCCCACCTGGCCGAGAAGGCCACGGAGCTGGGGCGAGACCTGGAAGCCGCCGGTCAGCACGCTCTCGACCTGCAGCGCAGCCTCGCCGGCGCCTTCGCCAACCCCGAGCAGCTCCAGGCCGTCACCAACACCGTCCACGAGCTGGGCGTGAAGTTTGCCGGGGTGATATCGGAAGAGCAGCTCGGTGCGGTAGCGAAGCGCCTCCAGACCTTCGGCCAGTATTCCACCGAGACGATGGAGCGGGCTGCCAATGTCAGCGCCGCCACTGGTGCCAGCATCGATGAGGTTGCCAACGCTCTCACGCGGTTCTCGGCGGGCGATGAGCGGGCGGCGATGATGCTGGAGCACCAGCTCAACGTGAAACCCGAGGAGTTGGCCAAGTTCGGCGCCGCCTTGGACCGGTCTGGAAAAGTCCTGATGGACACGGCGGAGCATGCCCGTGCCGCCGGCGAGGCATTGAACCGGTTGTTCGATTCGAAGTACGCCGATGCAGCCGCACGGATGGCCGACCCGGTCAAGCAGATGAATGCCGCCCTCGAAGAGCTGAAGGAGAAAATGGGCCAGGACATGGCCCAGGCCGAGGCCGGCTTCGCAGCGGGCATGCTCCCGGTCGTCCAATATCTGGAGAAGCTGCCCCCGGCGGCGCTGGCCTTCGCCGGGGGCTCGGTGGCTGTCACCGAGAAGCTGGTTGGCCTCGGATCGACCGCCCTCCAGACGGGTGCCGAGGTGGCGCAGCTCGTGAAGGCCTGGCCGGCGCTGAAGGAGGCGATGGCTTCGCTGGGGCCCACCCTCAGCAAGCTGGCACCCGACCTATCCGGCGTGAGCGGAACCCTCTCTGCCATGGGGCCCTACGGCATCGCTGCCGCCGCCGTCATGGTCTCGGTGGGCATCGGCCTGGCCTACGCCGCCAACGAGACGAAGAAGATGGCTGAGGCGCAGGCGGAGTCCAACCGCATCCAGGAAGAAGGGCAGAAGCTCTGGACCAAGCAGGCCGCCCTCTATGCCATGTCGGCCCAGGAGGCCCGAGAGGCTGGCAAGACGACTAAGGACTACACCGAGGCCATAATCGGCCTTCACGCCGAGATGGACCGCAAGCGGGGCGCCGGCCAAGACACCAGCCAGGATGAGGCCGAGATGCGGAAGCTCATCCAGGCTCGGGGAGAGCTGGCCCAGGCCGACCAGAAGGTGTCCGAGGCGGAGCAGGCGGTGGCCCAGTCGTTCGAGCAGGTCTCCCACGCCTACAAAACGGGACGGGCCTCCATCGACGACCTCATCGCCGCTCAGGAGCGCCAGGTGGAGACGCTCCGCAAAGCGGCGTCTGAAACGGCCAACACCGAACAGGCCACCGAATATCGAAAGCAGGCCAACGAGCTCGAAGAAACGCTCTTCGAGACCCAGAAGAAGCGGCTGGAATTTCAGCTCAACGCCTCGAAGGAGGCGGCCCAGGCCGGCCAGACGTCCTTCGCCGAGCTGGTCGCCGCCCACCAGAAGTACATCAGCAGCCTGCAGGCGATGGGAGCGGCGGAGACCGACGTCAACAAAGCGAAGCTGGCTCTATTCGACATAGAGAAACAGGCGTTTGAGGCGACCATGAAGGCCCGGGCGGCCGCCGAAGACTGGATGCTGCAGCACAGCCTGGAAGTGGAGCGGCTGCGGCAGCAGGGGGTGCGGGAGCGGTCGGAGGACGACAAGACGGCGACCGCCGACGCTGCAAAGGTGCAGGAGGAGGCCGACCAGCGGGCGCTCGACCTGGCCAAGGCCCGTCATCAGGACACGACTGCGCTGGAGCAGAAGGCGTCAGCCGACCGGCAGGCTCTGGCCCAGGCCGACTTCGATGCGAAGAAGCAGGCCCTGGACGACGAGACGACGGCGGCCCAGGAGGCTGCCCACATCGAGCTGGACCTGGCTCAGAAAAAGCTGGAGCAGGCGAAAGCCAACCTGGCTGCCGAGGAGGCTGCTGGCAAGATTGCGCCCTGGAGCCAGCAAGAGACGGAGCGGCTGCGGGAGATAGAGACGCTCCAGCAGCACGTGGTCGACGTGCGCGTGAAGGGCCACCAGGCGGTGACCGAGGCGGAGCGGAAGGCCACAAACGAGAGC
>DASYBA010000899.1:0-4187 GCA_036501005.1 Candidatus Xenobia bacterium
GCCAGTTTCTGCGCTTCGAACTGAAGGTCGGTCCGGGGACGGAACCGATATGGCTCGAATTGTCAGGACCCACGGGGACCGCGGAGTTCATCCAGCGCGAGCTGGATCTGGGCCCATCCTCGGGGGACGTGGTGGAATGCGTGCTCTGCCACAACTCCTTCGTCTACGCTGAAGACGCCACGACTTTGATGTGCGCCGCCTGCCTGGAGTGCCAACAGGGCTGCTGCGGCGGCTGAACGATTCGCTCCACGGCCTGGTTGCCGATTCCTTAAAAAGGTTACATTCCTGTAAACACCGCCGGGGGCGCGGCGTGGTAAGATGCGCCCACCATGCAGATCAGCGCCACCCCCCTGGCCTCGGGCATCCTTCGGCCGCGCCTGTGGCTTCCGCCGACAGTGGCCCTGCCGGTGGACGTCCCCCGAGATCACGTGGAGACGCACCCCATCGAGGCGGCCGCCGCGATCGGACTAGCCGTGGTGGCAGGTTTGGAGGCGACGGGGGGTCTCGCGGCCCTGCCCGGCCTGCCCCCGCCCCAGGCGACTTCGGCGTACCTCACGCTGGAAGGCCAGCCCAGCCCGCTGACGGCCGTCATCCGCACCCACTTCAACCAGTGGGACGCCAATCAAGACCACGTGTTGACAGCCCCGGAGATCACCCGCGCCCTGCAGGACCCCAAGAATCACGGGGACGCGGGCACGGCCCTGGCCGTCCTGCACCACCTCGAGGTCACCGGCCACGACACCATCCGATTCACACCCGACATGCTGGCGAAGTACGAAAAAGGCTACGCGGCGGGCGATAATACCCAGTGGGACGCTCTCTACTCCGAATACGGCGGCAACCAGGAGTGGATGGCCTCGCACCCCGGGCTCTTCCGCCCGGGCGGCCCCCAGATGCTCGACGTCACCCAGGGTGACCTGGGCGACTGTTGGCTGGACAGCATGCTGGGCGATTATGCCCGACTGCATCCCGAGGCCGTGCAGCAGATGATCCAGACGCACCCTGACGGCAGCTATACGGTGACGTTCCCGGGCCATTTGATGCCCGTCCAGGTGCGGCCGCTGACCGACGGCGAGAAGGCCCTGTACAGCTCGGGTCACCCGAACGGCGAGTGGCAGCTCGTGCTGGAGAAGGCGGCGGGGCAGGTCAAACCGTGGGGGGCGCCCGCCTGGCCGGGCACGAGAACAGCGTTCGACAAGCTCGATCAGGGCGGCTTCATGGCTGAATATACCATCCAGCTCCTGACTGGCCACGGCAGCAACGTGTACTTCCTGAACTCGGCGGGGGTGGAGAGCGTTCCCCTATTGTACGACGGGTTCAGCCGCATCGCGACGGGGGCCCCGGTCAGTGCGCACTCGGCGGAGGGCCAGGTGGCCAAGGTGCGCACGCTGCTAACACAGGCCGAGGCCGACCACAAACTGGTCGCGGCCAGTACGCCGCAGAAGAACGCCCTCTTCAACCTGCCCGATTCTCACTACGAGGCGTTCATCCACTACGACCCGCTGACCGACCAGGTCACCATCTGGAATCAGTGGCAAGACGAGCCGTCCGATTCCCACAAGACCATGCTGCACGACGGCGAGTATACCATGTCGCTCGCCGACTTCTGCCAGGGCTTCCAGCGTCTCACCATCGAGAAATAGGGTAAGATGCCTTCGGACCCCCATCCGAAGGAGCCAGGCATGCAAGACCATAAAGCTGTTGTGACCGTTCTCCAGGAGTGCTGGACAGTACACAAATTGTTGCGGGAGATGCTACCCGGGATCAAGCTGGACGCCATTCACGACAGTGATCTGCGGCGAGTGGCGATGCACGAACTGCCCGAGCTGATTCACGATCAGGAAGAGCTTATCGAAAAGAGAATTCGAGACCTCGGCTCCGAGCTGCAGCGGGTGCAGGGAAGCTTTGTCGGATTCGCCGAGCGCATTCAGACCGGCTCGTCCCTCACCAATCTGTGCGCCATCGCGCCGTTGCTCTGCTCGATGGACCACGCTCTGCTGGCCTGCAGCCTGGGCAACGGCGATCATGCGACCGCCACCCTGGCGTGGCAACTCGCCAACCAGAGCCACGAACTCGAGCACCTCATGTGGCCGCTGACGCTGCTGGCCCTGGGGCACCAGGAACAGGTCATTCCGGCGTCGTCGGAGGCTCGGGCAAAGTCGTCGTGACCCGCTGCGCCTGGTCGGCCTGACCGTCCAGAAGTAGCGGAACCCGGGCGGGCGTCCAGGCGGTCATCCCAATCAGGCCCAAGGCCGCCCGACCTGGAAGCGGAGGCCTGGGCATGGCAAGCGATGCGGGACGAGGACGTGGAAGCAATCTGTCAAGACCTCTCCACTCGTCAGGCCCACGAGCTGGCCAGGGCGGTTCGGCAGCAGGTGTCCGATAAAGAACCCACCGCCAACTGGGAGGAGGGCCTGGCCGCGGTTGCGGATGTCCCGCTGTTCGGATGGGAACGGTTCGATATCGGTGCCGTGCTGCGAGCTCAGGACCTCCTCCGCAAGGACGGACCGCCAGGCTGCATGGTGTGGGCGCTGCGGTTTGTGGGGGTGGCTCCGGTGTCGGGTGAGACCATCCGACAAGCCATCGTGCGATACGTGGGGGATCCAAGATTTCCGATAGAAACGGTGACTGACACCCTGCTGACCCACCGAGACGCATTGTCTGCCCAGGTCATGCGCCACCTCTGGCAGTTTCCCCGCCTTCGAACCAAGCTGGTCCACCGACTCGACGAATGTGCCACGGCCGAAGCCCTGTACGCCGGGCTGACCGACCTGGTTGATCGGGTGAGGCTCGAGCACGACAACTACTCTCGGTGCCGTAAAGTCCCGCGGCCCCGAAGCCTGGCAGACCTTCCAAACCGAGGTAGCCAGCACAGATTTGACATCGCAGCCCGTTTTCAAGTTTTGGCTCGAACAACGGCTGGACCGGGTATAGCTCACCAGGATCGCAAAATGCTGCTTCCGCCTCCGCTGACCTGCAGTAGCAGGATTTGGCGCAAAAGTCCCCGCTTTCAAACCGTGTCGTGCAGAAACAGCGGGCACCAGAAGAAATTTCAAAAATCCGGTTGACATCCGTTCACCATTCGATACAATAGACATATGGGGATTGCGCTGGCGTATGGGACAGAACTGGAACGAGCTGCCGTGGCGGCCCGGTTGGACGATGAGCTGCGGTTTCTGCTCACCGCCCATACCCCAGTGCAGAGAGCCATTGGCACCATGCTCTCGAGCCTGTTGCAGGACTCGGGGTTGCTCGACCTGGGGTACGCCCTGCGCAAAGATTACGTGCGGGAGCACCTGGGTATCGGCATCCGGGAGGCGCAGGAGCTGGCCTGGCTGGAAACCCAGGTGGTTCGCTATCCCGAAACGGACCGGTTGTGGCGTGCCGGCCGCATCTCTCGCTGCCATGTGCGGGCCATCCTCCGTGGCGCTGCTCCGGAAGAAGACTTTCTGTGGGGGCGTCTCGCCACCATCATGTCGGTTCGCAGCCTGGAACGGATGCTGGATGGCCAGCCAGACGAAGAAGAAGTGACCCGGCTCCTGACCTTCGAATTGTCGCCGGAGCTGCAAGTCACCTGGGACGTAGCGTTCGAAGTCTCCTGTCGACTGTGGGAGCGCGACATCAGCGAGACTGAGTTTCTGGAGACCCTGGCGGCCGAGTTCCAGTCGGGGGCGTCTGACGACCTGTTCGCTGCCACGCTGGAGGACGACATGCCGGACCCGACCGCCTTGCGGGCCGAGCTGCAGCGCCTGGTCACCGAGGCAGAGGAGAAGGCGGAGCGGGAGACGCGACGCGTGGGACCATCTCTCCTGGAGCCCGGTCCGGCCGGCCTGTGTGCCAGACTTCACCTGTCCGAAGGATGCCACGGTTTTCGACATGGACCGGGCCGTACGTCAGGCCCTGCTCTTTCAACAGAGCCTGGACGACGTGCTCCTCCACAAGCTATGGGAGGCCGAGCGCATGGAAATCCATGTCCGGCTGCGGTTTGCCACCTTTCAACAGTACCTGGTGGAGCGTCTCGGGTTCAGTCCACGGCAGGCGTATCGCCTTCGGCAGTTGCGCCGAGCTCTGCTGGGCCAGCCGGAAGTCGCAGAAGCGCACGCCCAGGGGCGTCTCTCCCGGGGCCAGGCGGCCCAGGTCGCCCGGGTCGCGACCCCGCCCACTTGCGAGGCCTGGATTGCCTATGC
>DASYBA010000900.1:0-6022 GCA_036501005.1 Candidatus Xenobia bacterium
AGAGCCTCCCTGGTGCCGGCTTGGCAGGCAGATGACCAGGGTGCCAAACATCCCGGCCTCCTTCTCGGAGTCCCGGTGTGACGTAAAGAAGGAGCCCTTCTCGTAAATCAGGAGCTTGTATAGCGATGCCTTGACCGAGACCGTCAGCGCGAACTCCTTCTTGACGCGATCGACGATATCAGCGAGCAGATCGCCCCAGGCCGGATTGTCCAGAGTGAAGTCCCCCGGCTCCAACTGCCAGACCCGGCGTACCGAGGGGTCAACAATGGTTTGCTCGCCCTCTCCATACGGGGCTTGCGAGGCCCGCGAGATAAGAGACTCCGCATTGGAAGGGCTGACCGGCAGGGCGATGGGCCCCACCCCTTTGACCGTCAGCCCGGGTAGCACGGTTGGGGCCTTGCCGCTCGTATAAAATTGGGCCGACGGGTCCAAATTTTTCAACAGTTCCCACAACTTCGACGTGCTGCTGGACATGGGCCACCTCCAATCGAGTCACCAGACTCCCCGCAGGTGGGCAGTTCAACTCTTGTGTGTGACTCCTTCGTAAGCGCCAGACGAACCGCATCTTGACTTCCGGCGTGGACCTGACTAGCGGTGTACTGGATCCCAAGGTGCCGGCGCTTCTCTATTGGAGTCCGCCGGTTGGTCACCTGCTCGGTCGAGCGATGGAGGGAACGGTCGCTCTCTATGCGGACAGCAGGTAACGGGACTCCAGCACCTCAGCCTCGAGCAGCTTGCGGTCGATGTACTGCGGCAGCAGCGCTCGACACTGCTCTGGGGTAGGCCCGTGGATCGGGTCAGCGGTCTCCAGCAGTATCGCCAACTGATCAAACAGGGCACGGAGGTAGGTGGCGGGGTCCAGACCGTTGAGGGTGGCAGTTGCGACCAAGCTGTGGAATGTGCCCATAGCGATGGCCCCCTCCTCGGTCGCACAGAACAACCAGTTTCGACGACCCACAGCGAAGGGCCGGATCAAGTTCTCGACCCAGTTGTTGTCCAGAGGTCGGTAACCCTCGTCGAGGTAATGCAGCAGTCGGGGCCAGAGATGAAGCGCATAGGCTATCGCTTCGCCCAGCTTGGTCTTCGGGGGTACATCGGGTTGCTTCTTCTCGAGCATCACTTTCAAAGCGTCGATGACCGGTTTGGCGTGTTGCTGTCTCAATTCACGACGCTGTTCGTCGGTAAAGTGTTGCTGATCCGCGTACTTCTCCAGTCGATAGAGAACCCGGATACGCGCCAGGACCTGTTGGGCGAACGTGTTCTTGCCCCGTAACTCTTTCGGCATGGCCTTGATGACGTCGTGGAACTTGCGCCGGACATGCACCCAGCAGGCCAGCAGGACAATCCCTACCCACTTCAAGAGGAAGTCATAGCCGGCGTAGCCGTCCGTCAGCACGTCGCCCTGGTATCCTTCCAGGTAGCGGCGAGGAACCTTCGCACCCCGGCTACTGTCGTATAGAAACTCAACCGCCAGCATACCGGGCCGCCCGCCGGCGAAAACCCACATATAACACTGGGTACTGGCTTTCCGAGCCAGTTCGGCCAGCACCGCGACGGGCGTCTCGTCGGCGTGCACCACGCGCCCGGAGCGCACTTCCAGACGCAGTGCGGCCATGATGCACGCCAGCACTCGCCCGAGCTGGATGAGCCAACCGCACATGGTGGTCCGGTCGATGTCGATACCCAGGCGGAGAAACTGCGCAGCCTGGCGGTAGAGCGGCATCCCGTCCAGCACTTTACTGATGATAATCTGGACCAGGAGACTGTGGGTTGCGAGGCCTTTGCGAATCAACTGCGGCAGAGGGGGAGCCACGACGATAGACGGCAGAGGTGCCCCCGGTAGCCGGTTCGACGGGAGCGTGAGGATGATCGGGGCTGGCATCGGTGTCATGGTGCTGGCCGAGGCCGCTGGCGACTGACTCGTCGGGCATGGCGGGAACGGCGGGTCGCTCCTGTCGGGCGTGTCAACGGACACGCTGGACCCTGGCGTCGCGGCCACTGGCCCCGGCTGATGGTTGCTGTGTACGGGGTGTGACGTGGTGAGGTCTATCGGGTCCGTGTCCAAGGCTGGCTCCGACGAGGTCGATACTCCGCCCGACGACAACTCGCCGGGGGTACCGACCTCAGTTATCGTCGGAAGAGTGGCGGGGCTGGTCTCGGCCGGAGCGTCCTCCGGGGAGGACGCCCCAGGGGCGGGTGAGCCCGCCGAATCCGAGTCCGGAGCCGTGGCTGGCGTCGACGACCCGGCGGCCGGCGGCACACCCTGCTTTGGGCAAGGGCAGTCCTTGTATTTGCGCCGCACATACTGCCAGACAAAGAGTTGGGCCCGAATAAATCCGTACTTCTCGGTGATGTCGTCGTCCGATACGAAACTCGGTTTCTCCCTGCCACAACACCGGCACAGCTTGTCGGCGTCGGGCACGTCCAGGATGACCTGCCGGCGAGGCAAATGGGCCGCTAGTTTCTTGCGGCCCCGCCCTTTGCCAGGAGCGGGCGGCGGAGGTGGGTCTGGTTCCGGTGCGGGACTCGGCTCGGGGGTCTCGCTCGGTCCGGCCCTCTCACGTTCGCTATCGCCGTCGGTTGCTGGCCCTGACGTCGGTTCATCCGGCGGAAGCTCGGCGTCGCCGTGTTCGAGGCGGTCCTTCTTCTTCGACTTCTCCGCCTTGGGACCGTACAACGTCACCAGCAGAAAGCGGACTATCTCGTTGAGTCTTTCAATCTCGGTCGCCTGCTCGACAACGACGACCTGCACGTTGGGAGGCGTGCCCTCCCAGTCTTCCTGCGACACCTTGAAGGCACGGTGACATTCGGGTTCTGGGCTCGGCCCGTTCGCACCCGGAGGGGGTACGGCGGGGTCGTCAGCGACCGATGGGTCAGGAGGCCGGGTCTCTGTCGCACTGGACATGTCGGCCCTTTCGCGCCGGCCTGGCCAACTCCTTGCGCCTCTAGAGAAATCTTTGAATATTTCTCAGGGCTATGGGGCATGGGGCATCAACGGATGCGCTTGCGGCGAAGTGTGGTCCTCCGCTCCAGTCTCTCGATACGCCCCCTGAGTTCCTCATTCACGGCGTGTTGGTAGGCGATGTACTCGTTACAGAGACGGGCGACTTCTGTGACCTGCCGGGCAGAGTGCTCGAACAGCGCCATAGGAACAGTTGATTTGGAAGGGGGCTGGGGGTCCGGGATGCTTTCTGTCATGCGGGAGACTTGCGGATGCCCCCAGCCCCTCCTTCCTCGGATTTCGTCGACCCGGTCAGGCCACGGCCGAGTAGTGCAGCTCAGCATGGCCCTGGTGGACCCGGATGTCCAGACCCTCCAGGAGCCACCGGAACTCTCGGTGACCGATACGCATCACCTCCTCCCGGGACTCCGGCCACTTGAACCGATCCTTGTCCAACCGCTTCTGCCAGAGGGCAAATCCGTTCGAATCCCAGTACAAGACCTTGACCACGGTGCGGCGACGATTGGTGAAGGCGAACATGTGGCCCGTGAAGAGGTCCAACGACCACTGCTGCGACACCAGAAGCGAGAGGCCGTCGATGGACTTCCGCATGTCCACAGACCCGATGCCGATGTAAACCTGCACACGGTCCAGGGTCAACATGACCGAACCTCCAGCGTGTTGAGGACCGCCCGAAGGGTTTCTGCGTCGAACCCCTTCGTGACTTCCAGGCGGTACCGTCCCAGCACCACGACAACAGGTCCAGGCGCGTGGTCCGTGCGGTGGGGCGAGGTCTGCATGCCGGCGACGATCACGGGAGCCTTCGCCACCGACAACGGGACGGGCACCAGGTCGACCACGCCCCCGACCGCCGCTCTCGACGGCTTCGACACCAGGCGCCGGCGCCATAGCGTAAAAGTGCTCAAACACAGACCACGCTGGGCGCAGTAGTCCCGCTGGCTCACCCCGCTTCGCTGCCAGCCCTCCATATGTCCACGCCAGAAACGTTGCTTATCTCCGACCGTTGATGCGACTCTCGTCCTCATGGTTGAACCCCCTTCAATTGTTGTGGTGGGGGTATCGTCTCATGGGATGCCGCGGCCGGCAACCACGTGGTTCATCTGGCGCTTACACTCCTTCCGCCCGCCGACGGTCGTCATGGCCCAGCTGTTACACCAGGGAGAGGTGCCCTGCCAATGAATGTGAAACGCCTGGGCAAAGTCTGGCGAAGTCCTCACGGACGATGCGGCTATCGACCATTGGTTTCGATATATTGGTAGGGGACCGTGCCCTTAGCACGGACGAGGTCAGAGCCCAACGGCCGTACAGCGCAGGTCCGGGGAGTTAGCGGTAGCCGAAGGTGCTAAAATCTATCCGATAATTAGATATGACAAGTACTTGACAGCCCGGACTAGTTTTGCTAGAATTAGTGTACGGTTGTTAACCAGAATTCCGGAGCGCTCCAACCCCGTTAAATCCTAGATACTTGGGTAACTGGCGGCTCCACGATTGAGTGGAGGAATCTATGGCTCAAGAAGCAGTCGATACGAAGGCGACCCGATTGATCCGGACCCGCCCCGTGAAGTGGGTCGACGCGACAACAGTTCTGGTAGATGGCGATCACGATCGCTACCTGGTACGGAAGCGTGCTGAGGGCACCTGGTCGTGCACCTGTCCGTGGGGGGTGTACAAATCACACGTGAAACCGTGTTCGCACGTGCTGGCCGCGGCCCTGAAGGCACCATTCGTTACGGAGGTGGCGTGATGCAGAAGGCCGGTACTGCCATCCTGTCGGAACGTGTAAACGCCGAGGAGCGTCGTCACCGCCATTCCGAGAGCCTCGTGTCCGAGTATCTGGGCGCTGTTGAAATCATGGTCAGGTACAGCGTGTCCGAGTCGCAGGCCCGCCGCTGGATGGCCTGCGTCCCTCGCCTGCAGATGGGTCGGAAGCTGGTCCGTGTGAAGGCAGCCGACCTGGAGGCGTACCTGTCGAAGCACACGGTCCAGCCCGTCGCCGCTCTGCTGCGGTGATCGGCCCCTGCAACCAAACCTTACGGCGTGAACCCGACAAGCGGCGGCAGGACCTCCTGCCGCCGCTTGCATCCATCCGATAGACGGAATCTGATGTCAACACCTGACTGTGAAAGGTTATATCGTATCGTTTCTGCCGTACCCCTCCGGCGCAGCCGATCCGTCGCCGTCGCCCTGTGGGAAATGTGGACAGGGTGGGAAACGGTGGGGTAGGGGCCCCGCCGTTTTCCACGCTGTCCACCATTTTCCACAGGGTCGTCCCCCGTCCCCCGTTCTTGTTGCTCTGCCTCGACTCGCTAGAACCAGGCTGGGCAAGCGCGATTTTGATGGAGACCCCACAGGGTCCATTGTCACTGCGGTGGCCAGAGCTTACGTACGTCGGCGGCCGTGCGATCATACTCCCAGACCTCCACACCTGCGCCGATCAGATGGCCCTGGTTCTTTACGTAATGGTCGCCAAGACTCAGACCTCGTTTGGGATGAACGTCTAGCTCCAAAAAGAGGATCTTTTGATAGTGGGAGGGCGCCACGCTGAAGTGGAGCATTGCCTCGTTCAATGATTGGATCTTCGCAATGGGGGAGTTGCCGCCCCGTGTCCACTTGTAGGATTTGCACTCAACCAGAATGCGCCGATCGTGACAACCCAGGTCAAACTTGTGGTTCTTCTGGCGGGTGACCCCAATCGATACGGATACACCGCGCTGAAGAGACATGCCTTCACGGACGAGGAAGTAGCGCTGCGCCAACTCCTCAAACTCACGCCCGGCCCGAGTGTTGCTGGACGATCCTTCTCGCTGGAAGCGGTTATCCAAGGGGCGCCTCCTTTCAGTCCACCCGATTTAAGGCAGGGCTTTGACCACTACCTGCGAGAAACCTCCATCATGTTAGACAGCCAGGTCCAAAGTCGGCGATCCAGGGACGGGGCCCGTTTTCAGGACCTTGTGAAACGGATTCTGGATGCCTGCGTCGCCGGGCAGGGCGTTCGAGTCTGTCGAGCCACTTCCGAGGATGTCCTGGGCGTGGTGGGGAGTCCAGTTGAAGCCAGGCGTT
>DASYBA010000901.1:0-4947 GCA_036501005.1 Candidatus Xenobia bacterium
CGATGGTATATGCCCCTCGCTCCTTCATGAGTTTGAGCTCGTCTGCCCCATCCCGCCCCATTCCGGTCAACAGTACGCCCACCGATCGGGAGGGAAAGCTGGCGGCCACGCTGCGAAACAGATAGGAGACAGACGGCCGGACCAGGTGCTCCGACGGCTCTCTCGACAAGGTCAGCACGCCGTGGCGGGTGATTCCCAGGTGCGCCCCGTCAGGCGCAAAGTACACGTGGCCCGGCATGGCCGACTGGTAGGCCGTCGCGATGTGGATGGGAAACCCGGACAGGTCGGATAGCCAGGTCACCAGCCCGTCAAGAAAGCCGGGGGCAATGTGCTGGACAACCAGGATGGGAACGGGGAAGTCCCGAGGCAGCCCGCTGAGAATGCACTGCAGTGCCGCCGGCCCCCCGGTCGAGGCCCCCATGGCCACGACCTTGACCCGTCTCTCCACCTCCACCGTTCCCCGTGGGGTTCGCTGCGCCGCGCCCATCTCCTTGCAAAACACTCAGATCAAACGCCGGATGGTATTCAACAGGTTGCTCTGGTTGAAGCCGCCCTTGACGATGTAGGCGTTGGCCCCCACCTCGGTACCCCGGTCCCGGTCCTGGCGGGAATCGAGGGTGGTGACGAGCACCACCGGGATGCCGGCCAGCGACTTGTCGGCCCGGATCTTCTCGGTCAGGGCCAGCCCGTTCATGCGAGGCATTTCGATATCCGACACGACCAGGTCGACCGTCTCGCCTTTCAGTTGGGAGAGCGCCTCCACCCCGTCGACCGCGGTCTTGACCGTGTATCCGACCGACTCCAGGATATTGCGGATGAGGCTGCGCGAGGTAATGGAGTCGT
The DNA here is from genome assembly GCA_036501005.1 of Candidatus Xenobia bacterium. Taxonomy (GTDB): domain Bacteria; phylum Vulcanimicrobiota; class Xenobia; order RGZZ01; family DASYBA01; genus DASYBA01. The sequence goes on from DASYBA010000901.1 coordinate 844, forward strand.
CCACCACCATGATCTTCTTCTTGACGGTGGGCACGGACAGCGCCACGGGCAGGCGCTGTTCGCTTTTTCGCACGCGCTGCTGGGCGCTCGCAATGAGGTCGGCCACATGGAGGATGGGGGCAATCTGGCCGGACCCCAGGATGGTGGCGCCCGACACGTTTCGCACCCGGGTCAGTTGCCGTCCCAGCCCTTTGACCAGCACTTCCTGCTCGCCTAGCACCTGGTCGACGCCGACCGCCAGGCGCTTGTCACCGGCCTCCAGCACCAGGACGGTGACGTATTCCCGCTCCTTGACCTCGGTGGCGATCTCGAGCAGATCTTCGAGGCGGGCGATGGGCACCGGGTTGCCCTGCAGGTATACCGTCTCCCGGTGGTCGACCGTCTTGATCTCGGCCGGCTTGATGCGCAGGACTCGCTCCACGTTGAGGGTGGGAATGACGAACAACTGGTTGGCCGTCCGCACCAACACGCCCCGGGCCGTCGCCAGCGTGAGGGGAAGGCGCATGATGAAGCGGCTGCCCTGCCCCCTCTGACTCTCGACGTTGATGGTGCCGCCCAGCTTCTTGACGCGGTCGCGCACGATGGCGAGACCCAGGCCGCGGCCCGCGATGTCGGTCACCTGGTCCGAGGTGGTGAGGTCCGACTGGTAGATGAGAGACAAAACCTCGCCCTCGGTCATGCGATCGACTTCGTTGACCGACACCAGGCCGGCGGCCAGGGCCGCCCGTTTTACCCGGGCCAGGTCGATGCCGCCGCCATCGTCTGACACCACCAGTTCGACCTTGCCGCCATAGACCGGGGCGACGCTGATGCCGATGCGGCCCCGCCGCGGCTTGCCCGCCCCGAGCCGGCTGGGGGCGTCTTCGATGCCGTGGTAGAGCGAATTGCGTACCAGGTGGAGGAGGGGGTCCTTGATCTCTTCCAGGATGCGGCGATCGATTTCAACCTCGGTTCCGCTCAGCTCAAGCTCGACCTCCTTGTTGAGGCTGCGGGCCATGTCTCGCACCGCCCTGGGAAAGGCCCCCAGAATCATGGAGAAGGGCAGCATGAGGAGGCGTTTCATGTCCTCCTGCAGGTTGTCGACCATGCCGCCGATGACGCGACTGTCGCTGTCGCTGGAGGTCGTCAGGACGCGGGCTCGGCTGAAGTAGCCCCGCAGGCTGTTCTGGTTCCAGTTGAGGAACTGCAGCACTTTGTCGCCCAGCTCGAAGAGGGCCGGCGTCGGCGTACGCCGGGCCAGCATGGCCTGCAGCGCCTGCAGGTCGGGGGTCACCTTGGCCCACTCGCGGCGCCACGCTTCCTCCTGGGTGCTCAGGTCCCGCACGTCGCGGACTCGCTGATTGAGCATCAGCTTGGCGGCCAGCATTTCCTCGACCTCGGCAAAAAGAGAGTCCAGCTTGGCCGTCGGGATGCGAACCGTGTCGGCTGCGGCCGGGCGGGGTTCGGTCCGCGGCGGGGGCGATGGTTCGGCCGGCGGGGCGGCCGCGGCCGGCACGGGGGCCACCGACGGGGGCTGGGGGGTGGCCTTGTCGGGCTGCGGCACGGGCGCGGCGACGAAGCCGGCCTCGATCATGGCCAGGCGAGCCACCATGGGCTCGACCTCGCTGGAGGCCTCGCCCGCCATCAGGTCAGCCGTCAACCCCATGGCGGCCAGCAGGCCATCGAACATGTGGGTGGAGAGCGACAGTTGCCGCTTGCGCAGCTTGGCGCAAATCGTCTCCAGGGTCTGGCAGATGCGCTCAACTTCGGCCATGCCGACTGCTCGTGCCCCGCCCTTGAGGGTGTGGAGACCGCGAAAGATGCTGTCCAGCAAGGCATCCCGGTCCGTCCCCGGAGCGGCTTTCTCGAGGGCCAGCAGTTCGGCGTTGATGTTCTCGATCTGTTCCTGGGCTTCCGCACGGAACGTGGCCAGCAGCTCTTGGAGGAACTCGGCCGGCAGCTCCTGGGTCTCTTCCGGCTGTTCAATCAAGTGGCGCAGCTCGTCGGAGACGGTAGCGGCCACCGCATTGCGCACCACGGGCTGCTCCTGGGGCAGTTGCAGATCCAGATCCGGTTGCTCGTCCGGCCGATTGAGATCCAGCCGCGACATGGCCCGAACCATGTACAGGGTCAGCTCGACTCGTTCGCGGACCGATTGTCGTCGGCCCGACAGCAGGCGTTCGAGGCCCAGGATCGCCGTCCGCAGGGCATTCATGAAGCCGGTCGAGAGGTGGATGGCGACCCCTTTGAGGGGTGCCAGTACGTGTTCGACGCACTCCGCAATGGCCTCGACGTCGTAGATTTCTACCGCCCGAGCCGCCCCCTTGAGGGTATGGGCGGCCCGGTTGGCGGTGTGATAGAGAGGAGGCAGGTGCTCGGGCCGTTTTTCATCAGCGATGTCGTCGAGCAGTTTGCGGAGCGCCTGCAGATGCTCCTCGGCCTCGACCCGGAACGTCTCGAAGAGCTCCAGTTCGAACTCGGTCAGACCTTCGCCCATGACGCTGCTGGAGGCGTCGATGCGCATGTCCTGCAGCCGAGCCATGAGTTCGGGCCTGACCAGGGGGGGCAGCGAGGACAGGTCGGGTTTCAGCAGTCGCGTCTCGATGTCCGGCAGCGCCTGGACGAGCAAGCCACTCTTGAGCTTGTCGAGAATATCCAGGCATTCCTGGACCTCTTTGTCGGACAGCGCCGGCCCTTGCCCGGCCAGGCCTTGCAGCATGCCTTGCAGGGTTTCCGCCATGCCGCCCACGGTAAACAGGAAGTCGGTGGTCAGGCCATCCAGATGCCGCCCCAGCGTATCGAACAAAGACTCGAGACTGAGGCCGATGCGCACCACCGGCTCGACGTCGGCGGCCTCGGCCGCCGCCACCAGCGTCTGCATGCGCTGGCGGAGGGTGTTGCAGAGACGTCGGCGGCGTTCGTCGTCCTTCAACTTGCCCATTTCGTCCAGCTCGTCCGACATCTTCTGGGCGTCTTCCAGCGCCTCCCCGTAGAAGGTCGTGCGCAGGCTGGCCAGGAACCGCTCCCGATCGGTCATCAGGTGCTCGAATACCGCTCGGTCAGCTTTTTCAGGTTCTGGGTCATTTCATAGAGCCGCTGGGCCGAGGTCTGCACGTGTCGCATGCTGGCCGCCGTCTGCACGCTGCCGTCCTTGATGCCGACCATGGCGGTCACGACCTGGTCCATGCCGACCAACTGCTGATGCGTCGACGCCGAGATCTGGACAGCGGCCTGGGCGGCTTCGACGACCCGGGTGGCCAGCGTCTTGATAGACTCGCCGGCCTCTCGCGATTGTCGCACCCCCAGGTCTACGGCCTTGGTGCCCTGCTCGGCGACCATCACCGCGCCGCCGGTCGCCTTCTGGATTTCACTCAGGATGCCTCGCACCTGAGCGGTCGATTCCTTCGACTGCTCGGCCAGGTGTCGCACTTCCTGGGCGACGACCGCGAAGCCTCGACCTTGTTCGCCAGCCTTGGCCGCTTCGATGCTGGCGTTCACCGCCAACAGGTTGGACTGCTCGGCCAGGTCGTTCACCGAGGTGATGATCTCGCCGATGGCCTGGGTTTGTTCGTTGAGGCGCACGACGCTCTCCGCGATGGAGTTCATCTGGTCCTTGATGCGGTTCATTTCTTCCAACGTCTCGTCGGTCGCCTGTCGCCCGGCTTGCGACACCTGCGCGGCCTGCTGCGCGCTCTGCGCCACCTGCTGGGCACGCTGGCTGGAAACCTGGGCCGTCTGTTTGACCTCTTCGACGGTGGTGGTCGCTTCGTTCACGGCCGTCGCCATCTGCGTCGAACTGACGGCCAGCTCCGAAGTGGTCGTCATGATCTCGCTGGTGGCGGCCGTCAGGGTCGTGACGGTCGTGCCAATGCTGTTGAGGATTTCACGCAGGTTGTCGACCATGGCTCGGAGCGACACGTTGAGCATGCCGAACTCGTCGCCTCGCCGGACCTCGGGGATGGTAAAGGTGAGGTCGCCCCGAGCGATGGAGTTGGCCACCTGTAGCGTCGCTCGCAGGGGGCGCCCGATGTCCAATACGATATAAACCCCGATGATGAGCGTGAGGAGAACAAACACCGCGGACCCCCCCACGCTTTGCAGAATTTTGCTCCTCGACTCGTCGGC
>DASYBA010000902.1:0-17918 GCA_036501005.1 Candidatus Xenobia bacterium
CTTCCTGTCTCACCTGATGAGACCGTGAGAGCAGACCAAAACTATGCCGAGTCGTCAATGCAAGAAAATGAACCCCGATCCTAATTTATGTCAAAAAAAGGTTACACTCTCGGCATAGTCCTCTGCTCCGGATAGTGCCTCAGGTCATGAACCCGTGGGGGGCGATGCCCACGCATGTTCAACAGACCGGCCCTGCGTCGACCCCGACGAAACTCTTTGTAGACCGAAGGGGGATTCATGGCCCGGCCAAGGCGGTTTACGAAAAAGCGTTCCTCCGCGGTCGGGTTCCCGAACTGCAGCCGCCGTGCCCTGGCATACTCCCGCAGGTAGTGCAGTGCGCGTTTTCCAACCGGGATGCGTCGGCTCTTGCCGAACTTGGTTCTTTCGATAAAGATGACACCGTGTGCGAGGTTCACGTCCCGGAGGCGCAGCTTGATGGGCTCGCTGAGACGGAGACCGGCGGCGTAGATGAGGTGCAGCATAGTGAACGCCGTGAAGGCATTCCAGTCAGCCGGTGCTTTGACGGCCTGCAGCAGGTCAGCAATCTGCTTGAGGGTATAGATGTACGCCATTTTTGGGCGCAGCACCCCGGTGCGGACCGCGACGATGCCGTCTCCGTTGATGTCGGTTTCACCGTTGCGGCACATGTACCGCATGAACTGGTGGACCGCCCGAAGGTGGCTGTATTGACCGTGGATTCCGAGGGTCATGAGGCTGCCCCGGTAGGCCTCGAGGAGCGCAACCTGAACCCCTGAAATGCTGTTGACCCCGTGCTGGTGGACAAAACGATCGAAGCGTCGAAGTGTGTACTCAAGATTCACCGAGGCACGGTTCAAGCGTTTTCGATAGGCTATGAACTCGTGAAACCGGGCACCCAGGCCGCTGACGAATCCAACCCTTTCTATCGGGGGCGGCTTGAGGGGAGGCAGGAAGTCTTTGAGCGGGGTCTTCCCTGTCCGAGTCTGCCAGACTCGGACAGGGTTTGGGCGACAATTATCCATGATGAGACGCAGAAAGTGCACGAGGATGATGGTGCTCGGAACATGGTGGTCCACCAGGTAGGCGCAGACCCACTCATGGACGAGCTCCGCATCGTCCGGCCAGGGCTTCGGCCGCCCCTCCAGGAAGGCGCTGAAATAGCGGGCTGCGCGGGACAACCGGACCTGCTGGCTATCGGTCAGGTCGACAGTATCCAAAATCTGTTGTGCCCGTTTCAAGATGAGGCCTGGGTCAAAGCAGGTTGGCATAGTTGTCGGCCACCTCTCGGAACTGGGCCATGCTGGCGCGTAGATAGGCACGAGTGCTTTTGGGGTTGTCATGTCCCAGGATAAGTGAAATCTGACCCAGCCCGGCCCCCGTTTCCAACAATCGAACTCCGAGGCCGCGTCGCAATGCGTGTGCTCCACTATCCTCGAACAACAACGCCCGAGTACTGAGTGTGCTTATCGTTCGGGAAACCGCGTCACCGGATTTGAAGGGCTGACTGTCGTCCGACAGGAGAAGGTGATCATGTTCGGTGTCCGACGGGCGCTCTCTATCGATGTAAGCCCGCAATGCCTCCAAAGCGGCTGGGAGTAATGGCAGGACCAGTGGTTTGCTGCGTTTTCGCACCCGCGTGGTGATGGTCGCCTGGTTCCAATCGATGTCCGTCACCCTCAACCGTATCGCCTCGCACGCCCGCAGACCAGCGCTGGCCAGAAGCCAGACGATGGCGATATCCCGAAGCGTCGAGCGAGGATCGGAGACGGCAGAGGTGAGGAGCTGGGCGGTGTCCGACCAGGAATAGTGCGGCGGAAGCGTCGTCTCTCGAAAGACACGGGGAGCCTCCAACCCGGTCCAAAGACGGGCCGTCGTATAGCCCTCCCCGTGAAGGTACTTGAAGAACCCCCGCAGAGTGCTGACCCGGCCCCCGATGGTCGCATGCTTTAACGGCTTTGCCGCCAGTTCGTGAGCAATCCAAGCATCGAGGTCCGCCAGAGTGCAGGTGTCGGGTGACCGCACCTCACGCTCCTGCAAGAAGGCGACCAGGCGGCGCAGGACGGACGCTATGTAAGCGATCCCGTGGTCACCCATGCCCCGATGGGTCGAGAGGTAGATCCGGAAACCTTCCAAGGCTGTCTCCCAACCCACCGGGGCCGGCCGGCGCTTCACAGCGGCAGCACGCTCATGCGCACCAGGTTGGAGAACACCGCGGGCCGGAGGCTCGTCCAGGGGCCGAGCTCAGTGCCGCGCTCGTCCCACTGTGGACGTGACGACTCCAGCTCGAGCGCCAGCTCGTCCGCACGCTGTTTGGCCTGCTGAACAGCCCACTGCAGAACGAAGATGTCCAGTTCGCCGACCCCACCGGCCTTGTGGCGCGCCGAGTGCACTGCTGCCAGCAGGGAGGCCGTGCGATAGGTCTGGTTCTCCCGGTAGTGGTGCTCGTGTCGCAGCAGGCTTCCCAGCGGTGCACCTTCATACAGCTCGACCATGAAACCGGATACCCACAGGGCTTCCAGCAGCGAGTTCGGCCACCAGGCCCCGCTCCGCCCCGTGACCACCAGGGGTAGGCCGTGCTTCTCCCGCTGGCGGCTGAGGTAGCCGGGCATATGATCGGCAGCCTCCTCTCGGGGCCACAAGACACGGGTCAGTTCTACACCGTTCGGTGCACACACGACACAATACACCCAGCGACGTTTCCAATCGACCGCTGCCACCAGAGACTGTTGCATAGGTTGCTCCTTCACGCGAGAATTCAGGAGAGTCCGACTGGCGTTCTCCCCACTGTAGGATACAACGGCGTCTGGTCGAGAACCATAGCAAAAACACCACGCCGCTGACCCGCATGAAATCGATACGGGCCGGCCGGTTCCAGACGGCGCGTCCCAGACCGCCGTCCGATACCAGCGGCGGTCCGGGAGGCGCAACTTCAGGAGTCTGTCAAGCTTTCAAGGCGAGGAAGGACCGCGGCGGCACCGGGCTCTCCAACGGCCAGCCCTGCCGGACGTCGCCCAGGAAGGCCCATGCCGAGGGCAAGGTCCATTCGGACGGTGGATCCACCGTGGGCAAGACTACATGCCGTAGCTGGCCGACCAGCCGGGCAAGATACCGGCGGATGCATTGGCCGGTATTGATAAGACGATCAGCCCATTGGCCCACCCACCGGAACGGGGTGCACGGATCGTGGATGCCCGTCTCGGAGCAGAACTCGATCATGCTACCGTCCTCGGCAGCGCACGCCAGGGCGGCATCGATCCGCAGGGGGGCGTAGTGCTTGTTGGGTAGGATGAACGGGGTGTATACCCGGAACCAGCCGTGGATCCGGCAGTCGCACTGCCACAAGTCGACGGGAGGTAGCCGGTCCTCGGTCCCAACCTTCAGCCCCGTCCGTGTGACCCGGCCCCGCCAGCGGACCCGGCCTCGGCAATCCTGTCTTCGGCTCCACCGGGGGCATGGTGGCTTCTCGTCTGGGTGCCCCGCATCCATGACCTCGTGATGACGCTTGATTTCCTCCAAGAGTTGCGATACGTTACCTTTCGTGTTTTGGTGCTTCGTGGCACGTTTGTGCCATACCAGACACAGGAAGGCAAGCCCCCCACCCTCGGGTCCGGGATCTTGCCTTCCTCATTTCCTGGGTCAGTCATCCCCGTGGTCGCCTGCTACAAAGGCAAACCCACCACATAAAAAAGGGACCACATAAAGTGGCATTTCGGTGGACATTAGATCGGCGATCTGGGGTCCGGGAGGGCCTTTTTCGGCCGGATTATGGGGGACGGCCCCAGCAGTAAATAACCGCCGAAGATTTAGTCCTCATGCGGTTCTTTTAGATCGGGCCAGGCAAGACTCGAACTCACGACATTCGGTTTTGGAGGACGAAGTTCTATCGGATGGTGCGCTGCGACAGCCAGTGGGAGATTCGGACGGCGGCTTGGCTCTTGGGGGTGGGCTCCGACAGGTCGGTGTACAAGCCCCACTGCCCGTAGACGGAATCCGCACCACTCAATTCGAAGACCATGAAGAGGTCGTCGCTGGCTCTGTACCAGGACCGCAGTTCCCTCGCCAGAAGGTCGCCCATGGCCGGATCGTGCTGGGCCTGGAGGTTGGCTGCCAGGCCCGCGGCCCCAGGACTGGACGGCCCCCCTTCATAGGCCAGGTGACGCAGGCCAAAATGATGTGCGACAGCCCCAGCCTCGGGGAACTCTCTTTCGACCCTCCCTTCATCCTGGCGGAAAAGCCGGAGAGCGTCGGCCCCCGTGCGTGCCGGGTGTGAAGGACCGAAGTATCCGGCTTCCGCGATGCCATACAGGTAGCCCGCCGGGGGGCCGAAGTGTCGATCCAGCCAGCTCAGACATTCGAATTCAGCCTGGGCGTCGCCGCTTTTGGCGGCCAGTATCGGACGGGCACGCCGGCCGAGCACACGGTGGAAAATCCGAGCGATCTGCACCGTGCGGCGAGCCTGGCGGTGAAAAGCCCATGTCGCCTCGCCGCCCCCCCCTTCGGCCAGCATGCTGCGCCCACGACGCACTTCCTGTTGAGCGGCTTGCAGATTGCGCCGGGCCTGTTGAAACATGGGATACCACAGCTCATTGCTCCACTCGACATAAATGGTTCGAGTCGGGTCTAGACGGGTGCGAAGGAGATCGGCCATGCTTTCGACATAGGGGTCGCCCGCCTGGTCCGGCACGCACAGCCACAGGTCCTTGTGGGTCTGGTTGGCCAGATCGATAAGGTACTCCAGGCAGATGCCTTCCGGGCCGGTCTGCTGGGCGTCGTCCCGGTGGGGCCGGTGGGCAAAGCTGCGGGCCGGGCTGTCATTGATGGCCTGGAGTCCCATGGTCCGCAGGGTGCTGAAGGGGGCCAGGGCCGCCAGGAACTGGGGCGAGAAGGTCTGATCGGGGGCCGCTCCCGGTCGGAGGAGCCGGAGATTTCGAACGCCCTGGTGCGTCCCCCGAAAGGAGAGAAAGAGCGACGTATCGGGACTGGGGCCCACGGTCAGCGTTCCCGTCGTCCTATCGGTTGGCGCATCGTAGGAGAGGCGGAGCGGCAGCGGGCCGAAGTCGGACCTCGCCTGCACGACAGCCCGGCCGGTAAACGACAACGGGTAGATGCCCTGGGCGTGGGGTTGATGGGTGAAAACGACGATACCGAAATCCTCCATCGGCCAGCCGTGGGCATCCAGGCGAACCCGCCCTATCCACGGCGTGTCCGGTGGTCCGAACGGTCGAGATGATTTGATGGCGTCTTGGAACATGGCCGAGCGGGACCAGTCCGACACGGCCTCCAGGTTGATGCCCAAGGCGGGACGGCCCTGTGCCAGGGTGACCGTGCACAAGAGCATCGCCACCAGGAGTCTAGCGTCGGACAGCGCTGTTCTCCAACAACTTCCTGGCGGCTGCCTCGCCTAGCGCCTCCGCCTCCGCCTCCGCCGGCGGGCCGTGGCGCATGTCGCGCCAGACCGATTGGCCGTCTTTCGAACACAACACCGACGTCAAGGTCAAGACCCCGCCAGCCACCGTGCCGCAGGATCCCGCCGGAATCTGGCACCCGCCCTCCAGCACGGCGAGAAACCTCCGCTCCGCCCGTACCGCCGCGTTCGAGGCGGCATCGTCGAGCGGCTCCAACAGGTCCAGCGCATCCCGGTCGCCATCCCGACACTCCAGGCAGAGCGCGCCCTGCCCCACCGCGGGGACACACACCTCCATGGGCAGCACCGAGCAGCCGAAGGTCTCGCCATCCGATACAATTTCGGACCCTTGCACCGCCCCCAACCGTTCCAGCCCGGCCAGGGCTAGGAGCGTCGCCATCATGGGGCCCTCACGGAGTTTTCGGAGTCGTGTCGGCAGGTTGCCGCGCAACTCCACAAACTGCAGGTCGGAGCGCACCGCCGCCAGTTGCGCCCGCCGGCGCAGGCTGCCGCTGCCCACTACGGCCTGGGGCGGCAACTGGTGCACCGTCGCCCCCTGCTGCGTAATGAGACAGTCCCACGGGGCTCGCCGCAAGGGCACGCAGCCAATCCGCAAGCCAGCCGGGAGTTCGGTCGGCATGTCCTTCATGCTGTGTACGCCAACGTCGATGGAGCCATCCAGCAACGCCAGCTCGATCTCCTTGACGAACAGCCCTTTGTCGCCAATGGCCGACAGCGGAACGTCGGCAATCTTGTCGCCGGTGGTCTTGATGTGCACCAGTTCGAAGGTGGTCCCGGGGTGCAGTGCGGCCAGGGCATCGACCGTCTGTTGCGTCTGCGTGACCGCCAGCCGACTGCCCCGAGTGCCGACCCGGTAGTGGCCTTTCATCGCAGGACGGCCTTGTCGGGCACGGATTCGATACCGTACCAGTGCTGCTTCTGGCGCGCGGCCTCGTACTGTTCTCGGGCCCCCTGGACGGCCGGTACCCCGGACACCTCGGCTACTGGGACGTCCCACCAGGAGTGGTACCCGGGCAGCCGGCTGGGATCCGCTTCTACCACAATGACCGACGGGCCTCGGGTGCTGCGCGCCTTCACCAGGGCATCGTGCAACTCGGTGGCGTTCTGTACCCGCACGCTATTCGCTCCGAGGCTGGCGGCGTTCGCACACAGGTCGACTGGCAGGGTGCGGCCATCCAACTGCCGGGTGTCTGCCTTCCGATATCGATAGCGGGTGCCGAAGCCCCCGCTGCCCACGCTTTCCGACAGGCCCCCGATGGAACCGTAGCCATAGTTGTCGATGAGCACGATGGTCAGCGATAGACCTTCTTGAACGGCGGTGACGATCTCCTGGGCCATCATCAGATACGACCCGTCGCCCACCATGCAGATGACCTCTCGCTCTGGCAGGGCCATCTTCACCCCCAGGGCGCCGGCGATCTCGTAGCCCATGCACGAGTAGCCGTACTCCAGGTGGTAGCTGAGCGGGGCTCGGGCCTGCCACAGCTTGTGCAGATCTCCCGGCAGGCTGCCCGCCGCGCAGACGACGACAGAGTCGGCGTGCGCGGTGCGGTTGACCTCCCCGAGAATCTGGGCCTGGCTCATGCGTTCGTCACCCCGCCGGGTCAGCTTGTCTCGCTCCTGTTCCCAGGCCTCTCGCAGATCCCGCACGATCCTTCGATACGGTGGCGAAGCCTGCCAGGTCACCAGCGTGGCCAGCTCTTCGAGCACCGCCGCCGCATCGCCGACCACCGAGAGCCCCCCGTGCTTGGCGCCGTCAAAGTCAGTGACGTTGATGTTGATGAAGCGGGCGTGGCCGTCGAAGAGGGTCTTGGATGCGGTCGTGAAATCGCTATAACGGGTCCCGATGCCGATAATCAGGTCGGCGGCGCCGCACAGGCGGTTGGCGGCCGACGTTCCGGTGGCGCCCACGGCCCCCAGGGCAAACGGGGCATCGGCGGGCACACTGCTTTTGCCCGCCTGGGTCTCCGCCACCGCCATGCCGGTCTGCTGGCAGAAGGCCGCCAGTCGCGCTTCGGCGGCGCTGTAGAGGACGCCCCCGCCGGCCAGGATCACTGGACACTTCGCTTGATTGATCCAGGTGGCGGCCTGCTTCAACACGTCGCGATCGGGCCGGGGTCGAGCGACGTGCCACACCCGCGGCTCGAGAAACCCGGGCGGACAGTCGAAGGCCTCCGTCTGGACGTCTTGCGGCAGGGCCAGGGTGACGGCGCCCGTCTCGGCCGGGGAGGTCAACACTCGCATGGCCTCGGGCAACGAGGTGAGAAGCTGGTCCGGCCGCCAGATGCGGTCGAAGTATCGGCTGACGGGGCGGAAGCAGTCGTTGACCGATATGTCCGGACCGCCGGCGTGCTCCAACTGCTGTAGCACCGGTGCCACCTGGCGCCGGCCGAAGATGTCGCCCGGCAAAAGCAATACGGGCAGGCGGTTGATGGTCGCCCCGGCCGCCCCGGTCAACATGTTCGTCGCCCCCGGCCCGATGGACGTGGTGCAGGCTAGCGCCCGCAAACGCCGGCTGGCCTTCGCATAGGCCGCCGCGGTGTGCACCATGGCCTGCTCGTTGCGGCACTGATAGTAGGTGAAGTCGGGGTTTTCCTGGAGGGCCTCCCCCACGCCGGCCAGGTTGCCGTGGCCGAAGATGCCAAAGCAACCGCCGAAGAACGGGTGCTCGTGGCCATCCCGTTCGACCCGCTGCACCTTGAGGAATGCGACGAGGGCCTGCGCCATCGTCAGCCGCCGTGTCTTGCTCATGTGTGTCCCTCCGTCAAGGTCGTGCGGTTTCGGTGACGTGCCCTGGTCTTCCCTCCGGAGGCCTTGCGACGTACCGACCGGCCACGCCAGAAGCGGGCACGTAGAGCAGGTGTCTGGCGGTGCGAACGGAATGCTAGCGCCCATGAAACGGATTAAGCTGGGCATCGGTCCTATCGGGTGGGCCAACGACGACCTCCGGGAGTGGGGGCCAGAGCGCCAGGGCGACGACATCATGCGTGAGATCGCCCAGGCCGGCTACGAGGGCTCGGAAATGAGCTACAAGTATCCTCAAGATCCCTTCGACCTGCGCGACAGCCTCGAGGGTCATGGCCTGGTCCTGGCCAGCGCCTATCGCTGGACCAACTTCATCTACCCGGAGCGGCGAGACGAGGAGATCGCAGCGGCCAGGAAGCACGTCGACTTCTGCGCCGACGGCGGGGCCCAACACGTGCTGATGGCCGAAGGCTCCAAGAGCCTGCACTGGGACGCCAACGGCTCCCGCACCCACGTCGAACCGTTCAGCGCCGACGAGTGGAAGCGGGTGTGCGAGGCCTTCAACGAGATGGGGCAGTACGCCCAGTCCAAGGGGCTCCAGTTGTCCATCCATCCCCACGGCGGTACCGCCATCGAAGACGGGGAGGAGATCGCCCGCCTGTTGAACGGCACGGACGCGGCGCTGGTCGGCTACTGTCTCGATACGGGCCACGCCAACTATGGTGGCAGCGATCCGGTCGCGCTGGTCAAGAAGTGGGGCAAGCGGATTCGATACGCGCACCTGAAGGACGTGCGACCCGCGGTGCTGGCTGAGGTCCAGGAGAAGGGCAAGACCTTTCTGGAGGCCATCCAACACGACGTCTTCGGCACCCCGGGCCAGGGTCACCTCGACTTCCAGGCCATCCTCGACGCCCTCATGGGGGTCGACTACGAAGGCTGGCTCGTGATCGAAGCCGATCAGAACCCTGCGACCCATCCCGCCCTCCAGGTGGCCACCGAGGCCCACCAGCGCCTGCGGGCCTGGCTGGGCCAGAAGGCTCCTGTATCGCCGAGTAGGTCGAGGGTATAACGGACCGCTACTACTACCCCCGCGACCTGGCGGTCCGCGTTCACGCCGAGCTCGGATCGACCGCACCCGCCGTCGACCGTTTGCAGGCCTTTTTCGAGGTCCTCTTCTTCTTGAGCCTGACGCCCGAAGAGGCGGAATTCTCCACCTGCGCGGTCATTTACGCCAGCGCGGAGCAGTGCCAGGCGACCAGCGCCTCGGACGAGTCGTGGGAGTTCCACAACCTGGAGACGCCCATCCCCTTCGACGTCAAGAGCCTGGCGAAGCTGAGCCACGCCGCCGATCCCTGGTGTACGGCGCTGCTGGTCGGGGAGGGCGGGGGGGGAGAGCTGGTCATCTGGGGGCTTCTCGATCAGTTCACCTCGATTCGACAGTTTCAGGTGTTCGCCGCCCCCGGCACGCTACTGCCGCCGGGCGTGCTCCATGCCCGTATCGTCGGGGTCGGCAACATCACGGTCTTCGACCGGGACCTGCGTCCCCTGGCCAGCCTCATCAAGGGCGACCTGCCTACGTTCTACGACGTGCTCGAGCGGGGCCCCGTCGGTCGGTGCCTGGACCGCTGGCTGCAGAACCTGCGCCCGGCCGTCGATAAAGCCATGGCGAGGCTGGCCCGTATCGAGGGCACGGTCCGCCCCATCACGACCGAAGACCTGGCGGCAGTCTTCAACGTGCTGGCCAAGATGTCGCTTCGCCGAGTGCTGATTGCCGTGCGGGACTACGGGCACGGCGGCGCCATCCTGCTCTCGCCCGACGTATCGAATCAATTCCTCGACGTCCACTTTCGCATGGTATATCGCCGCCTCGTCCAGGCCCTCTGTCGTGCGGCCCACTACAACTGCATGCAAAAGTGGTTGAACGACGTGCTGTCGGACGGCACGCTCGTGCCCCGCTCCTTTGCCGAGTCGCACCTCCGTGTCGAACGGAGCGCCAATCCGGCGCTGGGCGAGGTGACCGGCTGCGTGCGGTTTATTGCTTCTTTGACCCGGGTGGACGGTCTGGTGCTGCTGGATTCGAACCTGGTGCTGCGAGGTTTCGGCTGCAAGATCAACAACATTCCCGACCTGCCGACGCTGCACCTGGCCGGGGACGAGGACGGCCACACGCTGGGCACCGACACGGCGCAGCGGTTTGGCACTCGGCATCAGTCCATGATGCGGTTCTGCAGCCAGATACCGGACAGTATCGGATTCGTCGTCTCGCAAGACGGCGACGTGCGGGCCATGACCCGGGTGGGTGACAACCTGGTGCTGTGGGAAAACGTCTACCTGGAGCTGACCGCCTCGACTGCGTCCCCCGTTCCTCCGATCTTTTCGGTTCCCCCTGGTACACCTCCGCTGACCAGCGAGATGGTTCGGCAGGCACTGGACGACGTGTGAAGGGGTGAGCAGGCGGGTTCTCTAAAACAGCGGCCATGTCTACCACGACCAAAGACTACACCCTCACCATGCCGCTGGAAGAGGCCATGCGCACGCAGCGGGCCTTGCGGCGGCTCAAGCCGGACCCGGTCGACGACGACCTCTTGCTCCACCTGGTTGAGCTGGCGCTCAAGGCGCCAGTGGGCAGCAACGCCCAGAAGTGGGAGTTCGTGATCGTCAAGGACCGCGACAAGGTCGCGGCCATCGGAGAGCTGAATCGCACGGTCGCCGACGTCTACACCCGCCTGGGGAAAGGCCGCAAATCGGCCCGGCGCATCGTGGAGTCGGTCCGCTGGCAGATGGAGCACTTTGGCGAGATTCCAGTGGTGATCGTGGCGTGCTACCGGGGGGTCGCCCCGCCTCTGCCGTTCGTGGCTGCGACCAGCTTCTTCGGGTCCATCTACCCGTCGATACAAAACCTGCTGCTGGCCGCACGGGCGGCGGGGCTGGGGGCTGCGCTCATCACCCTGCCGTTGTGGTCCCCGGCCAAGGTGCGCAAGCTCCTCGGCCTGCCGTGGGACGTGGTGCCGTGCGCCATGATTCCCATCGGCTGGCCGGTCGACTCGTACGGCCCGACCAAACGCAAGCCGGTGGGCGACGTGGTGCACGTCGACACGTTCGGCAACCAGCCGTGGCGGGTCAGCCCGCCGCCGGCGCAGGCGCCCAACCCAGTGCGCATCTCCCTGGGGGCGGGCGCCGCGGTCGTGGCGGGCGGCGCGCTACTGGCCTGGCTCCTCATGCGCGACTGAACCGCAAAACATATATTCCGCCAGCAGGTCCTGCGGCACAAGTTTTCTTTGACAAGGCCTTGACGATGCCTTGATGGCGTTTGCTATCATGGGGTCATGAACATCGACGACATCAAGCTCCCCCTTTTCCGGACATCAGTCCCGGCCCCGCCCGCGGGGCCCTCCGCCAACCCGGTCGACGAGGTTCGGCCGGGCCTGCCGACCGCCCCCTCGGCGGGGAGCCTCCCGGTGAGTAGCGCTGGAGCGAGTAGCGCTGGTGCCGCCAAGTGCCCGTACCTCCAGCAGCAGACGCTGGGCGAGAAGCTGGGCAATCCGCTGGCGGACAAGATTCCCTGCCCCGCCTTGCGCACGCTGGCCAACGAAGGCATGATTCCAGTGGACGCCAACGGCGAAGTGCAGACCACCGACTTGATGAAGGCGTTCCATCAGGGGTTGAAAATCGACACCGCCCTGACCACGCTCCTCGTCGAAGGGGGCAAGTCCACCCAGACCCACGGCCTGGGCGACCTCCTCAAGACCCACACCATCAACCTCTACGCCCTCAAAGATGGCCCCTTGATGCACAACGGCGACAGCGGCATCCTCCGGCACGGGTACAATGAAGAGCGCATGCAAGAGCTGCTGGCCTGCTCAGGCGACGGGCAGAACGTCACGTTGAGCGATCTCGCGCACGCCCAGAAGGGCTTCCTGCAGCGTGACCCCGGGGAGCGTGGCCACACCTTCGGTACGGCCGAACTGACCGCTCTGGTCACCGTCTTCGGGCGTACCAACGATGCAGGCGAGAAGTTCTTGAGCAAGGACGACCTGGTGGGCCTCTTCCGAGACAGCAAGCTCCCCCAGGGGTTCAAGCCCGAGGGCGTCAACGCCCTCCAACTGGGCACCGAAGTCTATCGCTTCGCGCAGGCGCAGAAGCCCTGAGCTACGGGTGGAAGCCACTGGGCAGGAAGCTCACCCCGACGTAGGTCACCAGCAGCAGCACTGAGCCTACGATGAGCAGCAGGTTCACCCGCAGGCCCTGCCAACCCGATATGAGTCGAACGTGGATGTACGCCGCGTAGAGAATCATCGTCGCCAGCGTGAAGTACTCGGCAGCCGTGCCGCTCCACAGCACCCCCCGGCCGATGGACCCCGCCAGCCAGCCGACCCCCAGCGACGGGAAGCCGATGACGATGAGATGGTGCGACCAGCGGTCGAGCTTCTCCAGCGACGGAATCGATGACGGAGGCAGCTTCTTCCTCTTCAGGGCCTGCGACTCGCGGTAGTAGATGATGGCGCAGAACGCCGCCAACGTGAAGGCCGCCACGCCGAAGAAGATGGCAATGACGTGGATCTCCCGCCAGTAGCTCCACTGGGCGGGCGTCCCCGGCTGCCGGTCGGCGGCTGCCGCGGCCAGCATCAACAGCATGGCCGACGGCGCGGCGAACGTGCCCAGGATCTCCATGTTGGCTCGCCAGCCCACAATCAGGTAGAGAACAATGAGGAACCACGCCACCAGCGGCGCCGTCTTCCCGACCGAGCTGAACGGTGAGTGGGGCTCTTCAATCGCTTTGGCCACAATGCCGGTGGTGTGGCACGCCAGGCTCACCAGCAGCAGGACGCGGGCATGGGTCCACGCCCGCCCTTCGTTGTTTCGTTGGAAGAGTGCTGCTGCGACCGCATAGCCGGCCGCACTCAAGAGATATAACGTCAGACTGGTCATGACGGGTCTTCCTCGTCCGCTTCAGGGGGGGGCAGGTCGAAAACCTCCGCCAGGGCTTCCAGCCCGTCTCCCGGTTTTTGCGCCAGGGCCTTGATGTTGGCTGTCGGTTTGTGCAGCAGCTTCTGCAGCAGGGCATGGCTGAACGTCTCGAGCCGTTTGCGCTCTTCCGGCGACACGTTCTGGCGGGACAAGAGCGCCTCCAATTCCTGCTGTCGCACCTGTTCGAACGACGCCCGCATGCCTCGAATCAAGGGCACCGCCCGTAGCGAACGGAAATATTGGACAAACTCTTCCAGCTCCTGGCCGACGATGACTTCCACCCGGGCGATTTCCCGGCGGCGCTCCTCCACGTTCTGGTCGACCATGCTCTGCAGGTCGTCGACGTTGTAGAGATACACGTTTTCCAGATCGCCGGCGCGGGCTTCGACGTCCCGCGGTACCGCGATGTCGATGAGGAATATCGGACGGTTCTTGCGCTTGCGCATGACCGCGACCATGTCGGCCTTGGTCAGAACGGGCTCTTCTGCCCCGGTCGAAAAGATGGCGATGTCCGCGTGCACCAGCGTGTCCTTCAGAGCCGTCAGCGGCAAGGCGTCGCCCCCGACCTTCTCGGCCAACCGTTCCGCCCGCTCCACGGTCCGGTTCAAGACCGACACCGTCTTGATGCCGGAATGCACCAGCAGCTTGAGGGTCAGCTCGCCCATCTTGCCCGCCCCGGCGATGAGGGTGTGCTTGCCGTCCAGGTCGCCGCAGACCCGTTTGGCCAGCTCCACGGCAGCAAACCCGATAGAGGCGGCGCCCTGGGCGATGCGGGTCTCGGTGCGGGCCCGCTTGCCGACCTTGACGGCCCACGGAAACAACTTGTTGAAGATGGTGCCGGTCGTCTGGAGCGTCTGGGCGCTTTGGTACGCCTTGCGCACCTGCGCCAGGATCTGGCCTTCGCCGGGGATCATCGAATCGAGCCCGCACGAGACCGTGAACAGGTGTCTCGCCACCTGGTCGTTCACCAGGTGATAGTGGTGGCGGGCGAGGGCCTCGGGCGGCACGCCGTGTTCGTCTTGCAGGTAGCCCATCATCTGCCCGGCCACGTCGTCGGCTGCCTCGCCCGTCGCATAGAACTCGGAGCGGTTGCAGGTCGAGAGGATGACCGACTCTTGCAGCCCCGGCCGCCGCACCAGCGACTGGAGAGAACTTTCCAGGCGCGAGTCGACGATGGCGAGACGCTCCCGCGTCTCGACCGGGGCGGTCTTGTGGTTGACGCCGATCAGGACGATTTCCACGGTAGCGAGGGCCGGTTGGCGTCCAGCCAGGGGGTTCCTGCTACCTGAAGTATGGATTCGTGAGCAAGACCGGGGCCGGGTTGCCGGCCGAGTACGGCTTGAACTCCAGTTCCTCCAGGAGCAGGCTGGGCGAGGCGAGGGTCATCGGCGGCGTGCCGAAGAGGAGGTTGCCGGGATACGTGGTCGTCCACGTGTCCTGCCCCGCCGCCATGATGTCTCGCAGGGTGCGCAGGCTGATCTCGTCGAGCGGCCCGGTGCGCACCGGGCGCTCCTGCCCGGTGGCCACGTCGACCCGATACACCAGCACCGGCGGCACGCTCGTCATGGCCATGAAGCGGGAACCCATCAGCATGCTCAAGTTCATGTTGGTCTCGGCCAACTCCAATTGGACGATCTCCAGACCATAGGGCAGGCCTTGCTTACGGCATTCCTCCCGCAGCCGACGCCGCAAGTCGTCCGCGGACACGCCCGAGGTCGCGGAGAAAAGCAGGTTGCTCGGCCCCACGTTGGACGACGTGCGGGCATGCCCGTTGGAGCGGGAGAGCTCAGGCCCGGGCTGTCGTCCCATGAGCAGCGCCTTGAGGCGACCCTGCTGCACCAGCTCGACCCTTTGCGCCGGCACGCCTTGCGCATCGACGGGGTAGCTGCCCAGCAGAGGCAGCCCGTGCCAGACCTCGCGGGTGGGGTCGTCTTCGGCGGAGAGAAACGTGGGTAGAATGCGGTGTTGCAGACGGTCGCCCAGGTCGCTCTGCTCGGCCGTCCCGGGACTGACCCCGCCCGACAGCCGGGCCGCCAGGATCTCGTACAGGAACTGCGGCGCGGCCGGACCGGTCAGCAGAACGGGGCCCAGATAACGAGCCTGCGTCGGTGCCTGGCATGCGGCCATGAGGCGATGCACCAGGCCGTCCACCTGGGCGTCCAAGGCCTCCTCCGAAGGCAAATCTTCCGGTCGGCGGGCGGCTGCGGGCAGGGTCATCTTCAGGATCTTGCCGTCCTGGGCCCGCGCCTCGGCCTCCACCACCAGGCGGGTTGCAGGCAGCCGGTAGCGCACCATGCTCCCGTCGCTGGTCGTCAGCCACATGGTGGTGACGCTGTGGTCGAGGTGGACCTGCGAGGATCGCACCGCTGGATACCGACGAAAGCGCCTCGACAGGCGACTCAGCATGGCGCGCCAGTGCGCTCGAGAAAAGTCGTCCCCGGCCAACGCCTCGACCCGCACGACCCCGGCGGCGGGCGTGAAATCGGCCAGGTGGGAAGGGTGCTGCCGCTGCTTTGCCTCCTGCTGGCGGTTGGCATAGCTGGTCAGGGCCCGCTTGTAGGCCTGATCGGAGAGATACCAGAACTGACGCCGGATGGCCTCGTAGTTGTCGTCCAGTGGAAGCTGGGCCACGTTGGCAAAATCGGCGGGGCCGCTGTCCAGTTTATAGGATCCGACCCGGACGTCGACCGTGCCCACCCGAACGGTCACGTGCTCGTCCTGGGTCACCGCCCCAAAGCTGGCCCCCAGATTGTCCTGGTCGAGCTGCCGCGTTCGATACGCCATCCAATAGGGTGCGACAGCGGAGGGCAGGCGCAACTGATGCATGGAGCGCTGCATTTCGTCATGCATGGCCTTAAGCACAGTATCGGTGGGCGCGGCCACCGCGGCGGCGGTGAGCCCGGCCAGCAGAAGCAACGTCGTTTTCACGGTTTCTCTCCGGGCGGGGGCAGGATGGGAGGACGAGCATCGCTGACTGGCTGCTTCTGCAGCTCGATCTGCTCGATAAGGAGCGCCGGGCTGACCGCGGACACGGGCACCGGTCCTGACTCGGCGCCGCACACGCCGTTGAACACCTCGGCATGGTCGCCGCACGCCACGATGTGGGAGAAGGACGTCAGCGGCGTGCCGATGAGCGCCACCCCCCGCACCAGCTCATCCGGCCGCCCGTCGACGTACACCCGATACACCATGGACGGCTGCACCTCGAACGCTTGCGGCGCGGCGCCGCTGGTCATGGTGAAGCCGCCGTTGACGTCGGCCACCAGAATGCCAAACGGCTTGCCCTGCTGCTTGCACAACTCGATGAGCCGCCGGCGGAGCTCGGCGTCGGAGTAGCCCACCGTGCTGCTGACCATCAGGTTGCCCTGCCGCCCGACCGCCCGATTGTAGTTCGCTGCCCGGCCGTGCCCGTTGGAGTGGGGGAAACCATTGATCGGGCTGCGGGACATGAGGAAGTTCCGCAGCACCCCGTGGTCCACCACGACCACTTTCTGACCCGGCATGCCCTCCTCGTCATAGGGGTAGGCGCCCGCCAGGTCGGTGCCGGCAAATTCACGGGCTGTCGGATCGTCGACCACCGAGATGAAATCGGGCAGCACCGGCTGCCCCACCCGGTGGGTGAAGGTCTGCCCCGACTCCGAGCCCTTCTGTCGATGCCCTTCAATGCGGTGTCCGAAGATCTCGTGGAAGAAGACGCCGGCGGCCCGCCCGGAGAGGATGGCGGGGCCGGCATACGGCTCCATGACCGGCGCCTGGCGCAGGGCCAGGACGTCTGCACCGACCTGGTCGACCAGGCGGTCCAGGTCGGCCCCGGTGGGCAGTTTGTCGGGATCTCGGCTCTCCGTGCTCACCGACCGCATCACCGGCATGCCGTCGTCAGCCTGCGCCATGGCGGCGACGTCCAGTCGCGACATGGTCTCACCAAACTGGATGGCGCCCCCGTCGGTACTGGCGAAATAGTGGTTGTTCACCAGCACGCTGACGTTGACCTGACTCTGCTGAATGGCGACCCGATCCAGAAAGCGGGCTGCAGCGTGGCGCACGATCGGTTCCCACTGGCTGCGGGTCGAGGTCATGTGCAGCAGAGGCCCCCGGTACTGCGCGGGATGGTCGTCGCTGAAGTCGGCGGCGGCATCGGCTTGTCGTACGGTGACCGCCTGGTTGGCCTGGATGGCGGCGAGTTGGTCAGTCGCCGCTCGCCACGCTTCTTCTGTCGGCATGAAGAAGGCTGCCTGCAAGGCGGCCGGGTCGTCGTCCCCGATGGGAAAACCGGTACCCTGGAAGTTGAGGGTGCCCGCGGTCAGATGGGTATTGTCCAGTTGTGGGGTGCCCGCCCGTACGTCGACGTTCAAGCTGCGGTTGTGACTTTCATGGTCCAGGATGAGCGCCCCGCTCATGCCGCTGACGTGCAGTTCGTCGGTGTCGTTGACCGCATAGCTCATGAAGTAGGGGCCGGGGGGGGCCTTATGGCGCAACACGGTGGCGCACCGTTGCAACTCCCGCTGCATGATGGGCAAAAGGTCGGTACCCGGGTCGGCCTGAGCCGGACCCAACAGCGCCAATCCTGCCAACCCCATGGCCCAGCCTACTCGCATGGTGCACGGGGTTTGGCATGGACCGTCTGAATCCTGTGCTGGGTTGCCGGGTAAGAGAAAGAAGAAGGAGGCTTTCGTCCATGCGCGTGCAGGTGATTGCTCTGGTCATGCTTCTAGCCGGTCAGGTCTGGGGTCAAGGGGCCCTTCCGGGGACGGGATCGGGACCTGTCGGACCGGGGGCCGCCCCTTCGGTGTACGTCCCACCG
>DASYBA010000903.1:0-3513 GCA_036501005.1 Candidatus Xenobia bacterium
AGCAGGCTGAGGACGTCAGCCTGCTTTTTTTGCGTCACTCGGTCGGTACGGTGTGGGTTCCCCCGTACTCGACCTTGTCGCCCGCTTGGAGCTTGCGGCCGCGGCGGGTCTCGACCTCGCCGTTGACCTTGACCTGGCCAGCCTGAATGAGGACTTTGGCCTGCCCCCCGCTATCGACCAGGCCCTGGTGCTTTAGGAACTGATCGAGCTTCACAGTTTGAGCCTGCCCGACCAGGCGTCATGCAAGACCAGCTCCGCGGCATGGTAGCCGCTCATGCCGTGCACGCCGCCGCCCGGCGGGGTCGAGGCGGAACAGATATAGACGCCCTTCGCCGCCGTCGCGTAGGGGCGGAAGAAGCTGACCGGACGCGAGAAGAGCTGGCGGATGTCCCCGGCCCCGCCGTTGATGTCGCCCCCCGCATAATTGGGATTGTAGGCCTCCATATCGACTGGCGCCATCACCTTGCGAGCCAGGATGAGGCGGCTGAACCCGGGTGCAAACCGCTCGATCTGATTTTCGATAGGGATGAGACGATCGTCGTTGCATCCATTCGGCGTATGACAGTAGACCCACGCAGTGTGATAGCCGGATGGGGCTCGGGTCGTATCGAACAGGGTGTGTTGGGCGAGGATGAGGAAAGGGTTGGGAGACAGGCGCCCCCGAGCCATGGCGTCTTCGGAGGCCACGATTTCTTCGGCGGGCCCCCCGAGGTGGACGGTGGCGGTCTGGTGGCAGGCTTCCGCCATCCACGGAATCGGTCCCTTGAGGGCATAATCGATCTTGAAGACGCCGCCCCCCCGACGAAATTGCGTGAGCCGCTGCCGGTAGACGCCCGGCATGCGGGAGCCCGCGATGCGCAAGACGACGTTCGGACTCACGTCCAACAGGTAGGCGTCGCTTTTCGGCAGTTCGTCCAGGGTGGTGACCGGAAAGTTGAGCACGAGCCGCCCGCCCAGGGCTTCGAAGGCCGCGACCAGCGCTCGGGTGAGGTTGGCCGCGCCGCCTTTGGGAAAGGGCCAGCCGGCCGCGTGGCCGCTCATGGCCATCATCAGGCCGTAGGCGGTCGTCCCCACCTGGCGGAGCGAGAGAATGCTGTGGGCGGCCAGACCGGAGAAGAGCGCCTTGAGCGAGTCGGACCTGAGGCCGCGGAGGAGCACCGAGGCGGGAAGGGGAGCGAGGAGCGCGAAGGGCAACAGGGCCATGGGGTGGCGGGGCGGTAACGGCAGGGGCCCCAGGAAGTCATCGGTGACCTGCTTCCAGGTGCGCATCAGGAGGCCCATGACCTTGGCGTAGACCCGCTCGTCGGGGCCCAGACCGGCCGCCGTCTCTTCGACGGAGCGGTGCAGCGCGACGCTGCTGCGATCCAGGGCGTGGGCGACGGGGAGGGTGGGTTGGACCCACTCGAGGCCGTACCGATCCAACTCCAGGGACTGGAAGAAGGGCGAGGCTGCGGCCATGGGGTGGATGGCCGAGCACACGTCGTGGCGAAAGCCGGGCAGCGTCAGGGCCTCGGTACGGACTCCACCGCCGGGCGCGGCGGCCCGCTCGAAGATATAGACCTTCCAGCCGGCTTGCGCCAGGCGGATGCCGGCGGCCAGACCATTGGGGCCGGCCCCGACGACGGAAGCAACAGGCATGGGCGCTTGTTCGTCGCGTGGACCGATTTTCTTTTACGGGGATGCGAAGGTACGCAGAGCCTGGCGCAACTGGTCCTTGAGCTGGTCCACGGTCAGGTGGCCGGCGACCAGGTTGCCGTCCAGGCGCCCGCCGATGTCGTGGCCATCCAGATCGTGAACCCTCAGCACCGGGTAGCTTCCGGGATTCTCATGAAAGCGACTGGTGGTGGCGTCATCCTGGAGGGTGTCGATGAAGACGGGAATGAAGCCGTGGGAGATCTTGACGATGTCGGGGTCGCACAGTGCGAGCGTAGCTCGGGGCGTAGCCCCTGGCGAAATATCGACAGCCGGCTCAACCAGGGTTTTCGCCAAAGTGGAGCCAGAGAGGCTTGTGTTCCTCGCGGGCGACCTTCAAGGCCTCGTCGTAGCGGGTATGCCACTGGATGCCGCCGACCGATACCCGTCGGCTGGGAGTCCGATACGGACTCGCCCCGACCGGGTAAAAGGAAGTGGCTTCGGATCGTCTGGCACTCGGGGACAGTCAGGCGCACACGCCGGCATAGGCTCGGTGGCGGCGGGAGGCATACAAGCGAGGGCCTCATCAAGGAGGGCATGGCCTTCCGGGGAGGTGTCAGTGGACGGCAGCGGAGGCAGCAAATTGCCATACTTGAGCGGGTCCTGTTCCCGCAGCGTCCGGCTGTCCCGGACGACCTTGCGGAGCTTCCGTACCGTGGTGCGGCTGGCGTACTCGACCCAGGCCTGGGCCGTCGGGGCAGTGACCACTTCTACCACCAACTCAGCCTGCGAGAGAGACAGCACTCCAGTCGCATAGGCCTCCAACACGTCGGGCAGGAGCTTGCCCCGCAGCCGTTGCAGGGCGTGCGTTCGAGAGCGGCTCAACCCCAGTTCTTCCACGCAATACCGAACGTGGGTGGCAAATCCTCGGGTTCGGTAGACCTTCAACTCCTGCGCCAGCCATAGTTTGCGGACGACGATGGCGTCCAGTTCCTGCAGAAACTGGCACGCTTGCCGCAGTACCCGGTCGACGGTCAGCGTATCGGCATCCGGCGGCACCCTGAAGTCGGGCACGACGGCTGGATGGGACACGGGCACATAGGGCCTTCTCCAGGGGCGGTCGCCCGTCGCCTCCAGCTCTTTCCGCCGCCTCAACTGCTCGCGTTTCCAGTCCCGCTCGGACCGGTCGTCTTCGTCGAGAGCCCGCGTGTAGATTTCGTGCGGGGCGCCCGCCTGCAGCTCGGCCGCGATGCACTCGAGCGCATCCGCGGTACTCAGGTTCTCGTGGCAGAGCCGGTCGACCAGTTCAAGGGCCTCCTCCAACCCATTGCGCTCCTCAGCGGTCAGTTCGAACTCCCGATACTCCACTGGGCAGTCTTGTGGTTGCAGCAGCTTGAGTTCCAATTCCCGCACGGTCAGGCAGCGCGACCAGCAGGCCCACAACGTGTCGTCTTCGGGTTTCGCACCCCGTAGGATGAGACGCACTTTACTGCGATCGATCTGGCCGCTCATCCAGAAGGCCTCAGTGGTTGGATAGTGAACGATGGTGCGCTCGAGCCAAGCCAGCTCCTGGGCTTCTCGCACGCTGATGCCGAGCCGCTCCCGGGTATAGTCGGCTGTCCCAGAATAGCTGAGCTCCTGGAGCCGGTTGGCCTCCCACATCCGATTCAAGAGCGAACCGATGACCCTTTGTACCGGCGTGTGCGCCGTCATGAGGAAGCGGAGCTCCTCGTGCAGATTCTGCACCAGGGGCTGCAGCTCTTCCTGGGGGATGCAATCGGACAGCGTCAGGTTCATTCTCTAATTGTATCGAACCAGACTTGAAAGTCAAGCAATATTCTCCGCAGAGTTATCCTCTCCCGACGATATCGGGCGGTTCTT
>DASYBA010000904.1:0-5257 GCA_036501005.1 Candidatus Xenobia bacterium
CATGGAGGCCAGCTTCTCCAGGATGGACTGCTGCTTGGGGCCGGCCTGCTTCTTCTTGAGCTTCACCGACTTCTTCGTCTTGCGGATCTGGAAGTAGGGCTGCTTGTCGTACTCTTTGCGCTTGTCAGAATCGTTGAGCACGTTGTAGGCGCCCACCAGCTCCTTCATCTTCTCTTCGGAGTACTGCTTGACGTCGGGGTTGAGGTCGGGATGGTACTTCTTCGACAACGTCCGATAGGCCTTGCGGATATCCTCGGGCTGCGCCATCGGCGGCACCCCCAGGATCTTGTAGTAGTCTTTCTTGATTGGCGGCATTGCGGCT
The DNA here is from genome assembly GCA_036501005.1 of Candidatus Xenobia bacterium. Classification (GTDB taxonomy): domain Bacteria; phylum Vulcanimicrobiota; class Xenobia; order RGZZ01; family DASYBA01; genus DASYBA01. The sequence goes on from DASYBA010000904.1 coordinate 323, forward strand.
CCTTCAGACGTGAAAACCAGACCCGGCCGATGGCTCTCCGTGACCCGCCACCCCGGACTCGGACCTCCGACGGGCCCGCGTGGTGAGAAATTTCGAGTCCGTAATATTTCCTCCTGCGACCATCCGAGCGGCCTCCGGCGCGTGCGAAGCGAGGGGGAATCGCCGCGAAGCGAGAAGAATCCCTCCCCTCCACGAGCATGTTGAAGTTCCTGGAGACCATCAAGCGGCCCGACCCGGTTCTGGTGCAGGGGCCGCGGCTCTTGCTCCGCTACCTGGCCCGGCGGGATCTGCGCCGGGTCCGAAGTTGGTTTTTGGATCCGGAAATCGTCTCCCTGGCCTTCGGGGTGTCGGCCGACGAAGCCGTGCTACGGCGCATCGCTGAAGACTACTTCAAAGAAATCTACCTGTGGCAAAAGAACATCCTGGCCATCGATACCCACCAGGGCGAGACCATCGGCTTCACCAAGTTTACGGTGCGGCGGGAAGATGAATGCGTGGCCAAGGTCGGCATCATGATCGGCGAGCGTTCCTGCTGGGCCGCCGGTCTGGGCACGGAAGCGATGCATCTGCTGCTCTCCCACCTGTTCCGCTCCCAGCGAGTGGATCGTATCGAACTGGACACCGCCGAATTCAACACCCGGGCGCAGCGCTGCTTCGAGAAAGTCGGCTTCGTGCGCATGGGCAACTTCACCGAGATCAATTTCCTGGACGGGCGGGCATCCACGAAGATCTGGATGTCCCTGGAGAAAGAGGACTACTTGCCCGCCCTCCGCGCCGAGAAACAACTGACCTGAGCTGTAAGCAGGTCTCCGGTGAATTTTGTTGAACTTTCTCCCGATTTTACATAGGGAGCGTTGCTGCTCCCATGAAGGGAGCCGTGAATGTCTGACCCCCTAAGCGTACTCCTGTGGTTCTTCCTGGCCAGCAACCCAAGCCTGGCCGTCGGCAACCACTGGGATTACAGCGCCATGACGAAATGGCGCTACGATCGGGCCATCCATATCCAGGTCACTCAGGCCGACGACAACGTGCCGGATGCCTATGTCCTGAAACTTCGCTATCTGGGCGAGACCCGGAACGTGGAAGTCTATCACCAGCTCAATGGGTACCGCATGGTGACCCTGCAGCCCAGCGGCGTGGCCGACCAGTTCGTGCCGTTCATTCCGCACTTCATCCATCGGCCCTGGATGGCCGACTGGACCGTCAGCAGCTTCATGATGGATCGCTACCTGGTGGGCGCCGGCATCGGCCCCAACGACCGCGTGTTCGTCGCCGATCTGTCCGACAAGGCTGGAGACACCGCTCGGGCCATGTTCTTCGAGAAAGTCGGCCTGCGTCGGCTGTTGACCAACCACTGGGACTTCAGCATCGCCAATGTCCGATACGCCTATCATCCCTGGCGACATGAGGACATGACTCACAACGACGTCGACCCCATCGGCGAGTTCTCGCACAACGAGGACGATCACCTGGGGCCCGACACCACCACGGTCACCGACCCGCCCTACTGGGGCACGAGCTTCGACGACCACGGCGGTCTGCGGGTTCCCTACGAACCGGGCCAGCCGCAAGGCGTACACGGCGGCTACGGCCTCTAACGCCTGATCGGCCCACTAAAAAGGCCTCCTGTCGGAGGCCTTTTTTAATGGGCAGAGGGAGCTATTCCGCTGACGCCTGTGGGCTGCCAGCGTTCGACGACTCGTTCGCCTTGTTGATCAAGTCGATAATGTGAGCCCCGTGCTCCAGCGATTGATCCAAGCGAAAGTGCACGTCCGGAATGTGTCGCAATCGCACACTCTGGGAGAGCTCGTGGCGCACGAAGCCGGCCGCGGCCTGGAGGCCGTCCAGGGCCGCCTTGCGCTCGTCTTCCGTGCCCAACACGCTGACGAAAATGCGAGCGTGACGGAGGTCGGCCGAGACCTCAACCTCCGTCACGGACACAAACCCGATGCGCGGGTCCTTGAGACGTCGGATGATGTCGCTGGTCGCTTCCATCAAGACGTTCTGGACCCGCTGCAGCCGATAACCGCTCATCGCGTGGCCGGCTGCTCGGGGGCGATCTCCTTGCGGGCGATCTCTTTGAGCTGGTAGGCCTCGATGACGTCACCCTGCTGGATGCCGGGGAACTTCGACACGCCGATACCGCACTCGTAGCCCGCCGCGACTTCCTTGACGTCGTCTTTGAAGCGACGCACGGAGTCGATCTTGCCCTCGTACACGACCACGCCGTCACGCAGCACGCGCACGTCGGATTCCCGGATGATCTTGCCGTCGGTCACCATGCACCCGGCGATGATGCCGACGCCGGTGACCTTGAAGATCTGGCGGACATCAGCTCGACCGAGCATGGTCTCCTCGAACTCCGGTTCCAGCATGCCGGTCATGGCCGCCTTGATCTCGTCGATGACGTGGTAGATGACCCGATACAGCCGAATGTCGATACTCTCCTGATCGGCCAGCCGCTTGATGGTCGGATCGGGCCGCACGTTGAACCCGATGATCATCGAATTCGACGTGGTCGCCAGCATGATATCAGATTCGGTGATGGTGCCCACGCCGCCGTGGATGACGTTCACTCGCACCTCGGCATTGGACAGACGGGTGAGGGAGTGCTTGAGCGCTTCGACCGAACCCTGACCGTCGGCCTTGATGATGATGTTGAGGTCCTTGACCTCGCCTTCTTTCATCTGCCGGAAGAGGTCGTCCAGGCTCGTGCGACTGACTGCCTGCATGCGAGTTTCCCGATCCTTGATGAGGCGGTCGGTGACGATCTGGCGAGACAGCTTCTCGTCATCGACCACATGCAGCAGGTCTCCGGCTTGGGGCACGGTCTCCAGGCCGATGATCTCGACCGGGGTCGAGGGCGGGGCCTTGCGAACCCGCTCGCCATGGTCGTTGATCAAAGCTCGCACCTTGCCGACCACGTTACCGACCACCACGGCGTCGCCCAGCATCAAGGTGCCGTTCTGCACCAGGACGGTGGCCACCGGACCCAGCCCCTTGTCGAGCTTGGCCTCGATGATGGTGCCGATGCCGTGCTTGTGGGGGTTGGCCTTGAGCTCCTGGAGGTCGGCGACCAGCAGGATCATGTCCAGCAGTTCGTCGATGCCCTGGTTCTGCTTGGCCGAGACCGGCACCATGACCGTCTGCCCGCCCCACTCTTCCGAGAGCAGTTGGAGGTCGGCGAGTTGCTGCTTGACCTTGTCGATATTGGCCCCGGGCTTGTCGACCTTGTTGATGGCCACCACGATCGGGACCTTCGCCGCCCGAGCATGGTTGAGCGCTTCAATGGTCTGCGGCTTGACGCCGTCGTCGGCCGCCACGACCAGCACCGCGACGTCCGTCACCTGGGCGCCTCGGGCTCGCATGGCGGTGAACGCCTCGTGGCCCGGCGTGTCCAGGAACGTGATCCGGCGGCTGTTGTGATCGACCTGGTAGGCGCCGATGCGCTGCGTGATGCCGCCCGCTTCGCCCGCCGTGACGTTGGTCTTGCGGATGGCGTCGAGGAGCGACGTCTTGCCGTGGTCGACGTGGCCCAGCACAGTGATGACCGGAGGGCGTGCCACCAGGGTGGACGGATCGTCCGGCTCTTCCACAAACGGCTCTTCGGCCGGCGCGGACGCGGCATCGAAGCCGAAGGCGCTGGCGATCTGTGAAGCCCGGTCGAAGGTCAGGGTCTGGTTGACCGAGACCATCAGGCCCTGCTTCATCAGCGTCTTGATGATGTCGTTGGCGGAAATCTCCAGCCGGCTGGCCAGCTCGGCCACGGTGATGTATTCCGGTAGCGTGATGGGCTTGCGTTCCACGACCACCGGGGCCAGCCGAGACTCTCGATGCTCGGGACGCCGCAGCCGATCCTCGCGTTCTCTGTCGCGAGGCTCACGCGGACCCCCGCCTCGGTTCTGGCTGCCGTAGCGACCGCCTCTCGGGCCACCGCCCGGCCGGCCACCGCCAAAAGGCATGCCGCCTGGAGGTGGCCCGCTGCCGCCCCCGGGGCGCCCGCCCATCTGGCCCATCGGACTGCCGCCGCCATAAGGAGGTCGACCGCCGCCCATGCCGCCGCGCGGCGGAGGACCACCGGGCCGACCGCCGGGCCCACCTGGGCCACCGGGGCCACGTCCCATGGGGCCACCGCCCCCGTAAGGGGGTCGATTGCCCATGCCGGGACCACCTGCAGGTCGGCCCCCCGCATAGGTTGCTCGGGGAGGTCCACCCGGGCCTCCCCCTCCCATCGGGGGACGGTTGGGGGGACCGGAATAAGGTCCGCCGGGACCTCCCGGACGGGGTCCATCGCCCATCTGGCGCGGCGGGCCGCCGGTCGGGGGAGGACCTCCAGGGCCCACCGGCCGTGGCGGCCCCTGGGGTGACATGGGTCGGGGACCCATACCGGCCGGTTGTCCAGGCTGCGCGCCCGCGGGTCGCGGTACCGCACCCGGCGGAGGAGGGCCGCCAGGACCCCCAGGACCGACCGGACGAGGCGGTCCCGCCGGGGGGGCTGGGCGCGGCTGGCCGTCGACCGGCCGGGCTGCGGCCGGCGGTGGAGGCGCTCCCGGCGGACGAGCCCCCGGCGGAAGGGGAGGCCGAGGGGCACCCGAGGGGGGGGGGCCGGCCGGGCGCGGAGGTTGTTGACCGGCCACGGGAGGTGCCCCGGGAGGGCCACCCGCCGGGCTACCTGGCGGTGGCATGGGTCTTCGAATGACTACCGCCCCAGGCGGGAGCGCATTGGGTGCAGGCGCACCCGCACCGCCCGGGGGAACCAGGCGAGGCGCGCCCGGTGCAGCCTGCACGAAGGGAGCCACCGGGGGACGCCCCATGGGCGCCGCGGGAGCGGCCGCCGGAGGCGCTGCCGGGGGGGCCGGCGTCGGTGCGGGTGCCGGAGCCGCCGCGGCGGGTGGCGCGACCGGGGCCGGGGGGAGGGCGGCGGGCGGCGGGGGG
>DASYBA010000905.1:0-6852 GCA_036501005.1 Candidatus Xenobia bacterium
CTGCCCATGTTGAAGAGCTCGTGTTCGTGGCCCGGCACGGCGACCGTGTCGCGGGGCCGTCCCAGGAGCGTGCTGACCTGCTTCTGAAGCTGCTGGAAGTGGTCCGCGCCGAGCTTTTTCTGGTCGTCCATGAAGCCTTGCAGGGCCACGTTGTCCGGCACTTCGGGGAGGTTCGGGGCCAGGGCTCGGATCTTGGCCCAGTTCTGCGGGGTCACGTCGCGGGTCTTGACGATGGCGGGGAAACCGTGGGTCAGGAGATAATTGGCCGTCACCCGGTTGACCGTGCGCATCTGCATTTCGACGAGGCGCATGGCCTCCCCGGAGTGTTCTGCGCCCTTGGGGGCGTGAGCAGGAGGTCGGCCCTTCTGGACTTCGCCGTGCTCGATCCACTGCGAGGCTTCGTCTTGCAGGTTCAACTGCTCGGCCATGGCGGCCTGGCCGGCCATGGTCGGGGGCACCTGCTGGTGGTCGCCAAACCACTGGTCGACCTCGTCGTAGTTGAGCTGGCAATGGTTGTTGACGTCGGCCCGGTAGATTTTCGCATCCTTGACGTCGCCCTGCGGTGTGACGACGAACTCCGTGACGAGAGCGGCCCTATCCTTGCCCTGCAAGAGGACGGTCTTGTCCTGGCAGAAGTCGGTCGGCAGCATGGTGTAGTCCTGCAGATCCGTGTAGATGGTGGTCATGTTGTCCATCGCCCGCTGGTCCAAGGGGCTGTTCTGGCTCACCAGGCCGTCCACGTCGGCCGCCGCTACGTAGACTCGAGTGCTGCCGTCGGGCAGGCGCTCAGCGAACGAGACCTGATCGGGGTCCTTGGAACTCTTGTTGTCGATGGCCGACCACGGCTTGTCGCGCATGTCCCGGATATCGGGCTCGCCGATGACCTTGGCAGGGTCTGCGGCTTGGGTCTGGGCCACTTCAGCCGCCGTCATCTGGCCTCGGAAGCCGGCCAGGCTGTAGGCCGTATCGCCGACCAGGTGGAGACCGACCGTGTCGGTGTGATGCGGATCGGGCAACACGTGCACGTCAAAACCGAGCCGTGGGGGCAGGGGTGGGCGAGCAGCTCCGGGGGTCGGTTGCAGCATGGATTCTCCTCTGACGCGCTATGATCAGAGGATACCAGACAGCCAGCGCCGGGTTAAGCTGGGAGATGTTAACGTCCCGCGCGGAGGCCTACTTCAGCAGATAGTGGAGAATGCCCAGGAAGAGAGCCAGGCAGAGGAGCACCAGGAGGGCCAGGGCCGTCGCCAGGGCTCCCAGGAAGAGGGCATCCGCCCGGTGGGCTTCCTCCGCGCTCTGCGAGAGCATGTGGAGGTTGCGTTGGTTGGGCTTCCACCAGCTATCGAATACGTCCCCGATGAGAGGCAGGACGCCGCCGACTGCGTAGACGGCGATATTGAAGCCCATGCGCAGGAGGGTAGCCCGGGAGGCCCCGCGCCGGCCGGCGGCGACCATGATGAGGATGGCGACGACCGAGGTGGCGGCATCGCCCAGGCCTGGGATGAGATCGAGCAGGGTGTTGAGGCCAAAGCGCCAGCCCAGGATGGGGACGGAAAACTGGCTGTCCATGAGGTGGGCGAGCGCCTTCAGGGTGGTGTCCTTGTCGGCATCGCCGCGGGTGAAGCGCTGTAGCATCAAGGGCTGTAATCAGGTCGGGGGCGCCGCGGTGCCCGGGGTCAGCGCTTGCCCAGGTTGAGGAGATCCACCACGATGACCCGGGGCACGCCCAGGGCGCGCAGGGCGGAATAGACGACGTTGTTGATGGAGGCTGGCAGATTGAAGCTGCCGTCGTCGTCGAAGACCGGCTGGTGCGCATCGATGAGGGAGATGAGGCGGGCCCCGAGGGCGACCTTGAGGTAGTCGACGCTGGGCTGGACGCTTTCGATATAGAAGTTGTAGCGGCTGAGAAGGGAGGCCGGATCGTCGTCGACGCGGCCGCGGATGCCGGCCCTGGCCATCATCTCCTGCTTGCTGATGCTCAGGTGCAGGACGCGGATGATGGGAATGCGGGCTTTGTCGAGGCAGTGGAGTAAGTGCTCGGCGGCGCCCACCGTACGAGGATAGCCGTCGAGGATGAAGGGCTCGTGCTGGACTTTGGGCGTCTGATTGAGGTAGGCACCGATGAACTCGGTGGTCCAGCGGTTGGGCACGAGAAGGCCGTGCAGCGTGCAGAACTCCAGCCACTCCAACTGGGTCGTGCGCTCGGCCATGCCGGTGCGGTGGAAGTGGGCTTCCATCTCGGGCACGTAGGAACGGACTTTGGCGACCAGCTCGGGGCTGGTGTCCTTCGACTCGAAGATGCTGACGTCGCCCAGGTCGTGCTCCTGCGCCAGGTAGCGGCGAAAGTCGGGCTCTTCCTGGGCCCGTTTGACGGTGGTGCGCAGCAAGTGGCCCATGGAGACCTGGGAGTCGCCCTCCAGGGAGAGCACTTTGGACAGGGCGGAGGCGACCTCGCCTTTACCGCAACTGGAAGGACCCGTCATGATGATGACCCCGGGGCCTTCCAGGGCGACCTTCTTGACCCGCACACGGGTCTCCAGGGAGCTGTGCTGATGGATGCGGGGGCGAGGTTCAGAGGTAGCGTTCACGGAGACCCGTGTTCCAGCCCCGGGCGGTAAGCCCTTTAGGGCTCGAGAACGTACAGGGTACTGGCGTCGTCTTCGGGCACGACGTAGAGCCGGAGACGATCTCCCGTCCACTCCCAGGTCATGGGGTTGCGCAGCATGGGGACGTCCGCTGGGGTCTTCAGGGTCATGGGCACCTGGATGAGGCGCTCGCCCGTGCGAAGGTTCACCACCTCCAGCCCCTCGATGGTCTCGCTCAAGCCGGAGCAGAGGGTCCAGGGGCCTTCGACGTGCTTGCAGTCTTGGAAATCGATATAGTGGCTGCGGTTGTCTACCTGGGAGAGGAGGTGGCCTTTGACCGTCCAGGTGAAGAATCTCCTAGAGCCCCAGGTGGCCCCTTGAAGCTGGTGGTTCACGCACGATAGCGCGCCGACATGGTCGTTGACTTCGAATTGGAGCTCGGGCCGGAGCGTGCGAAGATCTACTCGATAGATGAGGGCGTGGCTGTCCGGTCGATATTCGGCGACGGGCACCCAGAGTGCCTGGCCGTCGCAGTCGATACCGCCGGGGTGATAGTCGTCGCCGCGGCCCAGAGGGACGTCGGTCTGCAATTGACCGGTACTGTCGAATACGAAGAGGTGACCCTGGTGGGCCTGGGTGTCTACGCTGGTCAAGTAGAAGTGGTCTTGGTGGCGCACGAGACCCTGGGGATGGAAGGCGGGAAAATGGAGGGGGATGGTCTGGACGATGGTCCAGTGGGTGGATCGAGACAAGTGGGAGAGGGCGTCCAGGGGGCTGTCGGCCCAGGCGTGGGCTGTGACCAGCAGGACCAGGAGGAGCAGGCGCATCGAATTTGGCGTTCTGCAGCGGTCGGGCCGGCCCTCTATTGGAAGGCAGGAAGCTGCCGTGCTCTGCTGGAAATCGGGACAGGGTTCGGGGGTCTTCGATGCGGCGTGTGCGGCACGGCAGGGACCGTCCACCGCGACGGCTCCCGTGCTACAGGTCAGCTCGCTCAGGCCCGTCACGCCACCGGCACCCATCAACTTGAATCAGAAGATCGTGTCGGTCGCGTATGCAATAGACACGGGAAAACCTGAAGTTGTGACCGTGCCCTTCGATCGCAGCAGACTGCCGTCTGGGGCGAACGAGAAGACCGTCTGTCCGGTGCTTGGATTCGGCGGGGCGCAAGAGCGACTGCCAGCGGACCGTATCGACATGGAGCGCCAGGAGGTCACCGTCCACCTGACAGGCCGGGAGACGGGGCCGCGTCTTCAGGGAGAGGCCTCATTTCGCCCCAAGTTTCTGGCGGTGGCGTCGGACATCTTGGCCATGGTACCGGTTGGGCAAGGGCCCGGCTACGTCATTTTTGCCCCCAATCGCAGTCCGATCCTGGAGCAGGCCAAAACCGTTGCACCGGCCGTGGGAGGGCTCGTCGGAACCGCCCTACAATCGTACCGGGCGGCGGGCTTTCCTGTGCCGGACAGCGTGAGCGTCAACATCGTTCCCATGAAGAATGCCGCCGGGCTGGCGTCGGGCACGGACATCATGGACGTCGACGTGGTGAACGGAGTGGGCAACCCGTCCACGCTGGCGCATGAGCTTTTCCACCGGGTGCAGGCAGCGTCGAACGAGCCATTTCCGTCCGGCTCCGAGGCGGAGTGGGCCTCGGAGGCCAGCGCAGAATGGATGGGCTTTCATCTCTACCCTCAATCGCCCATCATGGTGTCTCGCATGCAGGAGCTGGGGGCAGATTTTTGCTACGATCCGCTGTTCGATTATGAGTCGACGGCCGCGTTTCCCTATGAGACCCTGCACCGCAGCCCGCGGCAGTACCAGACCAACCCGCCGAGGCCGAGTCCGTGCATCAGTTCATGGAAGACTGGATTCGCAATACCCCCGATCGCCAGGGGCGCCGCCGCACGCTCGGTGACGTCTATGTCGACTTTGTCCTGCACTACCTGCTGTACAAGGACTTTGAGCCTCTGGCATCGCACGTCAACGTGGGGCTGCTCGGCAAGAGGGGCGCCATTCTGCTGGGGCAGGCGTCCGCGACGAGGAACGTGGGCTGGAACATTCCCTACGGAGAGGGACGTGAGCGGAAATTCTCGCAGACGTTCAAGACCGGTCTGTCGGGCTATCGGATCATCCGCACCTACAATATCTCCAGCATGACCTCGGAGAAGCACCACGAGCAGGGACCCCTCGATGTCTCCGTGGACGATCCCAATGCCCGCCTGCTGGTCATTCCCTACCGCAACGGCCCGGAAGGCCCGCTGGTGGCAGATGCGGGCCACCGCGTATCGATCCCGCAGTGGGAAAAGAAAGGGGGCGCCTTGGTGTACGTCATCGGCAGCAGCGCGTCGTCCAGCAGCGCCCGGGTCAAGGTGGGAATGAGGACGAAGGCTCAAGAGGACGATCTGGGCGCCCGCCTGGTCGCACCGGAGAAGGTCACGGTGGGAAATCCCTTACGACCTGGCGGCGAAGATTTCCGGAGGGGTCGGAACCATCCGCGTGGAGTGGCAGACGCCCGATGGGGTTGTACAGGGACCGAGCGTCAGGGCGACGCCGTCCCGATCCGGAGGCGTCTCTGTCACCTTGCGAGTCTTCGACGAGGGGCAATACCAGGAGCGGCCGTTGACCCTATCGACAACGGCTCCACGTCAAGGAGGCTGCGTCCGAGGGCATCCCCCGGGAGTGGCGGGTGACGGAGAAGAGCGGGGCTGGCAGCTATGGAGGCACCTGGACGTTCGATCCAAGACGGGGCGAGGCATCGCTGATTGGGGAACGTACCAGTCGAAGTTGACCATTACGTCGTTCAGCGCCCAGCAGGTGAAGGTCGACCGGGTCGACAACGGCAGCGGCAACCATCACACGTACGAGGGAACGAGGAGCGGTTCGACGATCGAGGGGACGGTGAATCTCTTCGATGGGAAGATGAAGGGAACGTGGAAGGCGGAACTGCAGTAGTCGTAGGGGGCAGATGTTAACAACCTGGTTAACACGTTCCAAATCCGGTTGAGTAGAATGGTTGCAAATAGATTAGTAGGTTGGAGTATGCCCATTCATTCTTTCGCACCGTCCGGTCTGCGTACGCGCGGCTTGGCCGTGGATTTTCAGACCATCGATACGCCGCAGAAGGCCGCGCTCACGCCCTCGGTCATGGCGGTGTCGCAACTGTGGGCTGGAGACTTGATGGAGGAGGGCCCTCCGCCAGCGGGCCGGTTCTCCAGCGCCAACCTGAAAATGGGCATAGCGGGTCAACCTCCCGGCTTTGGCATCACCTACGTGATCAACGCGGATCGTCCGAACCATATGAACGTGCTGGGCACGCTGGGCGATGCGGTTGTCGATGAACAGTGGGACAGCGATCCAAAGGATGGCTCGATCCACATCACCGGTCACGTCGGGTCCTCCGCAGAGTCGCTCACGATATCCTCGGTCGACGGCAACTGGAGCAAGTTCGACGGCACCATTGGAAACCAGCAGGTCCACCTGGCGCTGAGCGGCCCACCGGGGCATGCCAGCATAGCGTGGGACGGCACCATGGGAGGCACGCCGATGCATGAGGAGCTCCAATTTGGGGCGACCGGCTGGCACTTCTCGGGGGCGGTCGGCGCTTCAGGCACAGACCTGGATGTCAGCATCAAAGCGGGCCCGGGCAAAGAGAAGATCGTAACAGGCACTGGCACGGTGGCCGGCGTGCCGGTGGATTACGCGCAGGACGTCGCCTACGGAGACACGCTGGCTTAGAATCGGTCCGTCCGGGGCGTTCGCCCGGTCGGAATGAGGAGTCTCGCTGCCAGGTTCGTCACCAACCGGCTCTCTTCCGGCTTGGGCTAGCGGGTGGAGCAGCCGGTCCCCCGCGTCAGAGTGAACATTGGCCCATGTTCACTCTATGGAGGGGGACCGTTTTGCAGCGCTTAGAAGAAAGCAAGCTCGGTACGGAGCGCGGCTGAACCACGAGGCTCAGGGCACGGGCTGCGGCTACTAGCACGCTCACAAGATCAGCATGGCTGGGCACCCCAGCCCAGTGTGGATGCCCCGTGTAGAGGTTGTCGAGGCCAGGGGGCCACTGCTGCGGCCAAGGGAGCAGGAGCCCTGAAAGGCGTGTTGACCGCAGCCGGTACGCGTTCCACCCATCACCTTGCACCCAGCGGACGTCACCTCGAACCTCAGGGGAGCAAAAAGCCTGTTCACGTCGTTGGCCGGCCCTCTAGCGGCTCGTCCTGGCCCGTAAACAGGTCCCTGTCAAGCAGATACTGCGTCGCAATTCGGGCAGCGGAAGTGC
>DASYBA010000906.1:0-15771 GCA_036501005.1 Candidatus Xenobia bacterium
CCCCGGCCGCGAAGATGTCGGTCCAGTTCTGCGGCTTCCAATCGGCTGGCAGGCCAGCCTGGGCGAAGAGGTCCTTTCGATAATAGATGCCCCGCACGTCGGTAAAGGAGGGCACCAGCCAGGTGTGGCCCTCGTAGAGGCCCATTTTCTTGGGGATGGGCAGGTATTGGGCCCAGTCCGGCCAGCCGGCGAGGAACGTGTCCAGGGGATAGAGCAATCCGGCGCTGGCCATCTGCGGGGTCCAGAAGCCGTCGAAGCTGTACACGTCGGCCCCGGTGCCGCTGTACAGGTCGAGGACCATCTTGGCCTTGTAGCTCTCGTCGGTGGCCCCGTCCTGGATGACCTGCAGGTGGATGGGGTGCCCCTGCGTTGCCAGCGTTTGTTCGATACGGGGGGCCATTTCCAGGGCCCACTGCACGCCGCCTTTCTGCTTGCCGCCTTCGACGCCGTTGATGGCGAACTTGACGGTGGGGATGGTATCGGCGGGCGCGCTGGGGGCGCAACCTGACAATCCGGCGGCCGCCGCCAGGAGCAGGACCAGCCTACGCAAGGACGCCCTTTTCCGTCAGGAGGGCGGCGAGCTTCACGACGTCGGGACTGGCCAGGAAGTCAGCGTCTCGCTCGGGAGAGAGGAGGCCTTCTTCTTGCAGCACGGCGAGGAGCTCCTTGAATTGGGGACGGCCATTGGGCAGGTAGATGCGATCACGGGCCGTCGGCGGGAGCTTGCCGTGGGCCAGCAGGTCGCGGGTGAGGTCGTGGAGCGAGATGATGGGCATGCTCTCCGGTTCGGTAACGCCCCATTCCGTCCTGTGCACGGCGCGGCCATCACCCTCGCCCCTGACCGAGGCGTCAATGCCCTGAGATCAGGCCTTGCGTCGAGTTGTACTGTGGAGACCAGTCTTGACCTTCCCGTGTCGCCCGCCTTGACACCAGGGTATACATACTGAAGAATGTGTCACGTAAAATGGGAGGTCGTTAGAGAGGACGGCACCACCGGCTTCGGTCTGTGGCGTGCCCGCATCGCGAGCGGTTGGCTGGTGGCGATGGGCCAGGCCGGCCGAGGTAACGGACTGTGCTTCGTGCCGGACGCTGCTGGTCAGTGGGGCGATGGCATGTTGGAAGAAGCCAGCCACGAGACGGTCATCCAGACCCTGGAGGCCAGCCTCGGCGAACGGCGTCCGGCGGATCAGTAAGCCCGCCACCGGGCGTAGTTGAAGTCTTGCCAATCGCATCCACATCGGCTCTTCACTGCTGAGATGGCATGCTGGAGAGCCGGGCGTGACTGCGGGTCTGCCGCGTCCATGCCGCTCACCATCGCGGGCAGGGCATCCCCGGACAGGCTGGCGAGGTAATCGTAGTCGGCTGGAATCTGATGTGCGAGCATGGCCGGCACATTGTAGCGGGCAATCCATCCCTCCACATCCAAACCGCAGACGAGGGGTACTGTCAAGGCGAGCGCCAGGGAAAAGCGAGCCAGCAGCCAGGCAAGGTTCCGCCGCATGAGGATACCGTACAGCACTACCGCCATCAAGGTGCAGGCCACCACGAGGCCCAGCCCGGCATAGATGCGGAGCACCGTCAGACCGTAGGCGCTGGTGTAGATGTCGAATCGCTGCCAGGCCGACGCCGCCACGCCGTAGCACTGCACCAGGAGCAGGCCGGACAGACCCAAGGGCCATCCGCCCCCCGCTTGCCGATAGGAGAACCGATACACGATGGCGACGACCATGAGGGCCAGCACCGTCACGGCCACCAATTCGAAATACCCCTGGTGGAGATAGGTGGAATAGGCCAGATTCGGTCGGGAGGCGTAGCGGAGACCGCCAAACAGGTACTCCGACTGCACCATCAGGAAGGTGGCGAAGAGGACGTTGAGCAACCCGATAGGGATGGCCAGCACCAGCGGGTCGGCCTGCGAAGCCTCGTCCAAGGGAGCTGGTGCGACCGTATCCTGGTGCGTCAGGACCCGCAGCCATCCCAACGCCAGGGCCCAGAACAGCGCGAGGCGCGCCACCGGTGGAACCCAGTCGAGCGACAATCGATCCAGCCAGCCGTTGAGAAACTCCGAGAAGGCTTGATCGGCGGTCAGGAGAGAGCCGAACAGAATCAGCAGGGGAACCGATAACAAGAGCCCGAGAGCCAATCGCTTGCCTAGTTCGGGCGGCATGCTCCGCCAGCGAACGTCTCGGATGGCCCCGACCCCCTGAGGCACCACCGCAAGCATGCCTGCCCACCAGGCCGTCGGAACCGGGCGGGCCAGGCGCTCGAACGGGACGTCTCCGACGACGCTCCACCATCCCGCCACCAGAATACCGAGAATACACAGCACCGGGGCCACCGCGTGCACCATGTCGGCATCGTAGCGAACGCATGCCCAGGCGGCCGAGGCCGGCCAGACCCACAAGAGCCAGGTCCACGGCGCGGCGGGCCGCTCCAGCCGTTTCTGGAGTTTCACACAGGCCCATAGGGTCGCCATCACTAGACATGACCACCCAGGGCCCGCCCGATGCCCGTACAACATGGTTTCAACGACCACCGCCAAGGGAACGGCCATCCACAAAAGCAATGTCAACATGGGAGACCCTCCTGTACCAAGAGAGAACTCTCCCAGCCGAAAGTTCACTTTTGTCCATGGTAGCCCGGCCAGGTTGCGAGCAGGCCACGCCCCGGCCACAACTCAGTGTCAAGGAGATTGCATGGAGACTTCAATGGTCGGTATCGTCGGATCGGGTCCGGCCGGCCTCACTGCCGCCATCTACGTGGCCCGCGGGGGCCTCACTCCGTTGGTCGTGACAGGGCACCCACCGGGGGGAGCCCTCATCACCACGACGGATATCGAGAACTTCCCCGGCTTTCCGCATGGCATTACCGGCCCCGACCTGATGGACAACATGCGCCGCCAGGCCGAGCGTCTCGGGGCGCAGATGAAGGGCGGCGTGGTGGAGTCGGTCGACTTTCACGAACGCCCGTTTCGGCTCCACCTGGGCAGCGAGACCCTGGTCGTCCCAGCGGTCATTGTGGCCGTCGGTGCGGCCACCCGATGGCTGGGACTGGACAACGAGACCCGGCTGCGCGGGCGGGGCGTCTCAACCTGTGCCACGTGCGACGGCTTCTTCTTTCGAGACCGGGAGATCGTGGTGGTCGGTGGCGGCGACAGTGCCATGGAAGAGTCCGTCTTTCTCTCGCGTCTGGCCAGCCAGGTGACTGTGCTGGTGCGGGGTGAAAAACTGCGAGCCAGCCACGCCATGGCGACGCGCGCACGGGCGCTGTCGAACATTCGCTTCATCTATCAAGTGCACGTGCACGACATCCTGGGTGATGAGCGGGTGACCGGGGTCCGCATCAAACATGCTGTCGGGGGCGGTATCGAGGACCTGCCATGCCAGGCGGTCTTCGTGGCCATCGGACAGGTGCCCAACACGGGCTTTCTCAACGGCCAGGTCGCGCTAGACCAAGACGGCTACATCCAGCAGCACGACTGCACGCAGACCAGCGTGCCGGGGGTATTCGTGGCCGGCGACGTCTACGACCGCCGTTATAAGCAGGCGGTGACGGCCGCTGGTTCCGGGTGCCGGGCGGCCCTCGACTGTATCGAATATCTTGAAACGGGCTCGCTACTCTGTCAGTGACAAGAGAAACTCTTGCAGGACCCGGGCATTCTTGTCCGAGACCTCCACGAAGGCGACGCCGATACGATACTCTTCTTCCGACATCTGCTGGCCATGGACCACTCGGGCCACCACGGTGATTTGGGGCATGCTGGCTACGTCGGGGTCGAGGATCAGTTCGATGAGCGCCCCGACCGCCATGCTGCGATTGGAGAGGAACCCCATGCCGGAGGCACTGACGTCGATGGTGAGGGCCTTGTACCTGGCCAGGTCTTTCGATACGATCTGACAGGTGCGCCGGAAGCGGCGAGCCTGTCGCCGTTCCTGGCGCTGCAGGCTGTCCAGCAGGAACGCTCCGTGCGACGACAGCCCTTTGAAGTCGGCCTGGTAGGTCTTCAGGTTGTTCTTCATGGCGCCCACCTCGGTGATCTGAATCCTGGTGTCGACCAGCAGATGATCGCCCAGCGCCACCACCGGCAGGGCCATGCGAAGGAGCAGGGTGGATCCTGGGGCATAATCATAGAAACCGCGGAAGCGAATGTGCTTGGAGGTGAGCTCGAGAATGGCGACCTCTTCATGGGTCGTATCCCGAGCAACCAGGTAATCGATAATACCCTGCGGTACGTGCACACTGGCCTTCACCTTGGGCGGGACGGGGCGCAGCTCGCCCGGAATATCGCGAAAATCCAGAGGCGGGCGGGCTTTCTCCGCCTGACGAGCCAGCTCTTCCGGCGTGCTGACCAGGAACTGGGTGGGCCCGGCCTGGAGGGGCTCGAAAAGAGAGACCGTCCTTCGCTTCAGGGGCTGTCCGCAGTTGACGCAGACCTCGGTACCGTGCCGCCCTTCGGTGCCACACCTGGGGCAGTGGCGCTTTTTCTTCCAGGCGCCGATGAGCTCGTCCTTGGCCCCTCCCGAGGTGGTCTTGGAGGACTGTATGGGCTTCAACTTCCGGGTGTCGGCGGCTTTCATGGGCGGCGGGGCCGCCGCGGCCTTCCCCTTGGGCGGCGGTTCAATCATCTTGGCCTTGCCCGGGCCGGACGTTGTCGGTGCCGTGTTGCGGGCCTCCGGAGGCTTGATCAGGGTCGGTTTGCCGAGGTCTGCCATGGCAGCCCGCACTTCGGCTATTGAATTGAGCCGCTCGGCACGTTGGGTCTGCATCATTTTCGTGATGAACGCGCCATAGCCGGACGGCACGTCCCTGTTGATGGTTTCTGGCGCCGGCAGGGAGACGTGGCCGGTGGCGATCTCCACCGCGCTGGGCGGAATCTTGCGCGTCAGCATGCTATAGAGCGTGGCGCCGAGGGAGTAGATATCGCTGCCCGGGTCCATGAGGGGGTTGGGCATGTACTGTTCGATGGGGGCGTAACCGTGCGTACCGGTGCCCTGCAGGAAGCTGGCAGTCGTGCGGCCTGGTTCGATAATGCAGGCGATGCCGAAGTCGATGAGCTTGAGCTGGCCTTCAGCGTTGATCATCACGTTGTCTGGCTTGAGGTCCCGGAAAATGACGGGACGCGGCCGGCCATGGCAGTACTCCAGGACGTCGCACAGCGCATTGAACAGACGATGGACCACGACCATGGGCAAAAAGCCGTCCGCCTTCTGGATCAACTGGCCCAGGGTGGTGCCTTCGACATAGTCGCAGACCAGAAACGCGCTGTCGCCCTGGGTGAAGTAATCGTTGATGTGAACCAGGTTGGGGTGGTCGAGTGTAGCCAGCAGGTCGGCCTCTTGCTTGAACCGCTTCATGGCCCGTTCGCGCTCTTCTTCGCTGCCGAACTTGGCGCGGACTTCCTTGATGGCGACCCGCTTGTTCTGCAGGCTCAGGAGGTGGGCGAGATAGACCGTGCCCATGCCCCCTTGTCCGATAGTACCCATGACGGCATAGCGGCCTTGCAGAATGGTCCCGGAATCCAGCACGGTGTCCCTCCAACGTTGTCCGTGGGTGTTGGCCGCCGGGACCGTTGGTTCCTGTCGCTGATTACGGTAGCAAGCCGAGGCGCAGGCCCTCGCTGCTGAGGTACGCCCACGTCTTGCCGTCTTTCGACAGTCGGAAGTTGCCGACGCGTACGGCTTGCAGGCCGCCGATGGGACGCACCGTGAACTTGTCGCCCTGCCGTGCATAGAACATGCTCAGTGCCTGGTGCGGAATGTCAAACACGCTCAAGGCCACCGTCTTGCCGTCTCGGGAGATGAAGCCGTACTGGTACGGCACGTCGGTCTTGCCGATCTGCCAGCGGGCGTTGCTGGTGACGTCCTGCAGCCAGGTTTCCTTATGCTGGATCTTGCCTCGCCGCCGGATGGCGTACAGCACGCGCCCTGGCGTGGCCGCCACCGTGCCGTAGACCACGCCTTTGTCCAGAACCGATACGTTGCCTTTGTAGTACAACTTCAGTTCCTGTCCATCGGCTTTGATGGGGCCTAGGAAGACCGCCTGGTCGGGCGACGACACGATACGCAGCATGTAGCGGGGAGAGGTCTTCTTGTCCACGTGCAACAGGTCCGTCAACTGCTGGAAGATGTGCACGCCGTCTTGCGAGAGATCCAACCGCACCACCACGTCCAGCCCGGCAATGCCGTTGCCGTCGTAGTAGTAGCCAATCATGCAGAACGACTGGCCGTCGAACCAGATGATGCGGGGGTCGTTGCGGAACCCTGGCTCGCCCGGTTTCCGCTGCATCAACAGGTGGAGCGTTTTCGATACCAGGTCGACGGCGTAGATGCGAGCCCCCAGTTCGGTCGAGATGATGGCCTGGGTACCGTCGTCATTGATGGCGGTCTGATCCCACACCGATACGGGCAGCGGTATCGTATCGACCGTCGAAATGCCGCTGCCGTCGAAGTGGAACACCCGCATCTTGTAGCCGTAGCCGGTGGCCCGCAGCTTAAGGTCCATCTCCTTCTCTGAGCCGATGAGCACGCGCCCGTTGCCCGACAGGGTCATGAGGCGGAAGCCGGACATCTGGATGCCGTATCGACCCAGTTGCCCTCCCGTCAGGAACGTGTCGGCCAGGGCTGGCTGGAATGCGAGGAGACACAGGGCAAGCAAGAGCCACAGTCGTTTCATGCAGTCTCACTCTTCACACCATGCCCTGGTTTTCCCTCCCCTGGGCGTTTGACGTTGCGAGCCGCATCTGCTAAGATTTTCGCCGGTGTAGGAGGTCGTTTCAATGGCGCAGGTAACCGTCGAGGGCAAGGTGATTCGGGATGCGGAGGCCATCGTGGCCGTCTTGAAGCCGCACGGCGTCGAGTACGAGCGGTGGACGACCGAGCGCGTTCCCACCTGCGCCCAGGAACGAGATGTGCTGGAACCGGCCGAGAAGGAGCAGGTGCTGGGCGCCTTGTCCAGCGACATCCACCGGCTTATCGAGACGAAGGGGTATCGCACCGCCGACATCGTGGTGCTGGCTCCCTCCACACCCGATCTGGAAGGCCTGCTGGACAAATTCCGTAAGGTGCACTACCACACCGAAGACGAGGTGCGCTTCGTGGTCGACGGTGAAGGCATCTTCTTCATCACCGGCCAGGACGGCAAGACCTACGAGGTGCTGGTGCAGAAGGGCGACCTGCTCATCGTGGCGGCGGGCACGTGGCACTGGTTTGACCTGACCGACCAGCGCCGCATCAAGTGTGTGCGCATCTTCCAGACGACCGAGGGGTGGCAGGCCATTTTCAAAGCGCAGGCCACCGTCGCCTGAAAGCCACCGCGGCCGTCCTGGCCGGGGGCCTGTCCCGCCGCATGGGGGCCGACAAACTGAGCATGGAGCTCGGGGGTCGGTCCCTTCTCGATCGGGTGCTGCAAGTGCTCCATCCTCGCTTCGAAGAGATCCTGGTGGTGGGGCGCGCCGTCGACGGCTACCGGTCCGTGCCCGATCTCTTCCCCGTGAAGGCCAGCCTGGTCGGTCTCCACTCGGCCCTGGTGCACGCGTCGTATCCGAGAGTCTTTGTCTGTGGGGGGGACATGCCGTATCTCAACGGGTCTCTCATCGAGGCCCTGGGGGACGTGGCGGAACCCGTGGTCGTCCCCCGTACGGACCGTCCCCATCCTCTCCATGCATGGTACGAGCCATCGGTCTGCCTGGCCCCGGTGGAGGCCGCGTGCCGGGCCGACAAGCTCCGGCTGACCGACCTGCTCGACAGCCTGCCCGTGAGCTGGGTAGATGAACCTTGGCTATGCCGCTACGATCCAGGCCTGTCCAGCTTGACCAATGTCAACACCTGGGGCGATCTGCCCTAGGACCTCCTGGAGATCTTCCGCCGATCGACAAACAACGCGTAGCCGAGGACGGTGATGGCGATGGGAACAGCCGCCGTTTCCCCATCAATTTCTGGAGCGGTTGTTTCCGGTGTCAAAGAGATGTTGTCGAACCCCACTGCGCCGGCGCCGTCAATCATGTCAAACTTCAATGTCGTGCTGCCTGCTGAGAGGCTGAATGTTTGTTGCAAGTCATTGTACTGGTATACGCCGCCACAATGTGCACTGGCGTTGATATTGAATGGACCGATCGTGACGCAGTTGTTACCCCTGAGAGTGACTTCCAGTATGTTGGTGCCAATCCCGTCACCCGTACCGTTGGCTGTGAAAAGATAGCTCCCGGCGGTGGGAACATCGAAGGTCTGCGACATCGAAAGCTCGCCGCTGTCATTGTTCTGGAACAAGGCAAAGTCGTTACCGCCTAGAGGGTCCATGCCTGCAATACCGTTGTTGTATCCAGTACTTCTGCCAACCCCGGGACCGCTAAAGCACCAGCCCCCTAGAAGTGGCGATGTCCCGTTCTCAAACCCACCATCCGTGATGAGGTCGGGAACCGCGTGCGCTGCTGTCGTGCTGACCGCCACGCAGAACAACAAGGCCCCTGCCGTCAGCAGTCCCTGAGCTCCTCGAGCCTTCCTCCGCATGATGTCTCCCTTCTGACTGAGTCATGTCCTGGATTTGGGTATCTACTCTAGCACCCTTGAGCCTGGAAATCAATCGGAAAATACGACTTGGAAGCCTGGAAATTGTAAATATTTCCCAGCGTTGCTCGCCTCTCCCACAGCCTTGGCGGACGGTGCCCGGTCCTACCGGCATGTCCGGATTCACCTTGCGGACCTATTCCCTTTCGGGTCGAACTGATTATCATAGAAGGATGCCCCCCTCCGCCCGTATTGTTCATGCCACCTGGTCCAGCGAGGATTCACCGGTGCCCGGCACCCTCTGCGTCTGGGTCGAAGCGTGTGGCAACGGTTACGCCATGGCTCGCATGACCCGCGGCCGGTCGAACCGGGGCGGCACGCCCGCCCACCCTTCCGCGTTGGGCGTCGACGGCGTGCGCGATGCCATCAGCTCGTTGCTGGGGCTCCGCGAACTGCCCGCCATGCAGGCGGGCGACCTGACCCTCGATCTGTCCAGTCGCGATGGTCGTCCCCTGTCGTGGGGCGAGTCGTCTGCCGGGGTGTCCATCTACTCGCCCTGGCGCATTGCGGTGTGCCGGTTGCCGGCCGCCGAGGCCGCCCTGCTTTTCGGCGGGGTCATGGACGCGCCGGGCGCTCGCACGGGCGACGTCTGTCTCAGTACCGACCTGGCCGTGTGGTGCGCGGCCGGGCGGCAGGCCGCCTTGCGCGCCGCATCGGCTGCTGAGGCCGACGCGGAAGACGAGTTGCGCATCGCCCAGTTGGGTGACCATCTGCCGGAAGTCGGCTGGGTGCTGTGGGATGGGTGCGCGGACGGCCGGGCGGCCGTCAAGCAGTTCGTCAACCTGGCGGCCTCCGGCGTGAGCGAGCTGTGGAAGCGGCGACGAGCCCTGCCGGTGCATTGGCCGGAGGCGGCCCGCAAGTGGGGGCGGGTGTCGCTGTCGGCGCCCACCTGGCTGCTGGAGGCCCGCGCTGAATCGACGCCCTTGACCGGCACGCCGACCCGGTGGCGCACCTGCTTTCGCCTGGAACCGCCGGCGGACACGGACATTGCCGATACGCCGTGGTCGGTCCGATTTCTATTGCAGGCGCAGGACGATCAGAGCCTGTACCTGTCTGCCGAGCAGATGTGGGACCCAGTCGACGAGGGCCGTCTGGCCCCGGCCCGTCAGACGCTGGTCGCCGATCTCCGCCGGGCCGCCCGCATCTTTCCCAAACTGGAGAAGGTGGCCGCCTCGCCTCGTCCCGAGTCGGTCGAGCTGTCGTTGGACGAGGTCTCGGCTTTCCTGGGGCAGACCGTCTGGATCCTGGAGGAGAGCGGGTTCTCGGTGCAGATTCCCTCCTGGTCGGCACCGGCTGGCGGGTCGCCCCTGCGGCTCCATCTGCAGGTCCAGGATCGGACCGGGGACGGGGTCCTCGGGCTCGACACCCTGGTGGACTATCGGTGGCAGGTCTCCCTCGGCGACGAGGTGATGGACCCGGAGGCGTTTCATCGGCTGGCCTCCCTCAAGATTCCCCTGGTGCGCATGCGCGGCCAGTGGGTCTTGCTCGACCGGAAGACGGTCGATCACGTCATGGACCTGGTCCTCCGGCCGGGCCGCCGTGAGCTTACCTTGCGCGACGCCCTGCGGCTAGGCAGCGGTCTGGAGGGCGAAGACGACGCCGCCGCCGCGGTCGACGTCCAGCTTCTGGGCAGGCTCAACTCACTGAGCGGGAGCGGCGGGTCCATGGCGGTCCTCCCCCAGCCGGCGGCATTTGTGGGGGTGCTGCGCCCTTACCAGGAGCGAGGGTTCTCGTGGCTGGCGTTCCTGAGAGACCGCGGATTGGGGGCTTGCCTCGCAGACGACATGGGTCTGGGCAAGACCATCCAGTTGATTGCCCTCTTGCTGCGCGACCGCCAGGACCGCGGGCCGCAGGGGCCCACGCTGCTCATCTCGCCGACGACCGTGGTGGGCAACTGGGAGCGGGAGCTGACGCGGTTTTCGCCGACCTTGAAGGTGCTGGTGCACCACGGCACCGAGCGGCTCATGCTGGCGGAGTTCATCGAGGCGTGCCAGCGCTACGACCTGGTCATCACGACCTACGGGCTGATGGTGCGAGACGTGCACAAGCTCCGCCAGGTGACCTGGGAAGGCATCGTGCTGGACGAAGCCCAGAACATCAAGAACGGGCGCTCGCTCCAGGCCCGGGCGGCCCGCACGTTGCGGGCGCACTATCGAGTGGCGCTGACCGGTACGCCGGTAGAGAACCGGCTGTCGGAACTGTGGTCCATCATGGAGTTTCTCAATCCGCAGCTTCTCGGCACCTTCGACAGTTTCCGCCGGCGCTTTGCGCTCCCTATCGAACGGCGTGGCGATACGACTCGGTTGCAGCGCCTGCGCAGCATCCTGCAACCGTTTCTCTTGCGGCGGCTGAAGACCGATCCGTCCATCGTACCCGATCTGCCCGACAAGCAGGAGATGAAGGTGTACTGCAACCTGACCCGGGAGCAGGTGACGCTGTATGAGGCCACGGTTCGACACATGATGGAGCGGTTGGAGAACGCCCAGGGCATGGCGCGGCGGGGGCAGATCCTGACGACCATCTTGCGGTTGAAGCAGATTTGCGATCACCCGACGCTTTTCATGGGCGACGGCAGCAAGCTGGACGGGCGCAGCGGCAAACTGTCCCGCCTCGAGGAGATGCTCAGTGAACTGTTGCAGGTGGGCGACAAGGCGCTGGTCTTCACACAGTTCACGGAGATGGCGAAGCTGCTCGCCCCCTGGCTGGCCGAGCGGCTGGGCGTGCGGGTGTTGTTGCTGCACGGGGGCATTCCGCCCAAGTCCCGCGACGGTTT
The DNA here is from genome assembly GCA_036501005.1 of Candidatus Xenobia bacterium. GTDB lineage: Bacteria > Vulcanimicrobiota > Xenobia > RGZZ01 > DASYBA01 > DASYBA01. The sequence goes on from DASYBA010000906.1 coordinate 11,335, forward strand.
GATCCAGGAGTTCCAGACGCCGGAAGGGCCGCCCATCTTCGTCCTGTCGGTCAAGGCGGGCGGCGTGGGTCTCAACCTGACCCAGGCGCAGCACGTGTTCCACTTCGATCGGTGGTGGAACCCGGCAGTAGAGAACCAGGCGACCGACCGCTCCTACCGTATCGGACAGACCCGCAACGTGCAGGTGCACAAGTTCATCTGCATGGGAACGCTGGAAGAGGCCATCGATAAACTTATCGAGAGCAAAATGGAGTTGGCCGAGAACGTCATCGGGTCGGGCGAGTCGTGGCTGACGGAGCTGGATACGGAGCAGTTGCGCAGCATCCTGACGCTGCGGGTGCAGGCCCTGGAGATCCAGGAAGACCTGGGCATCGATCCGGATGCGGACGCCGAGAGCGACGGGGAGTGGCCGGCGGAAGAAAACTGAGCGGCTGGCGACCAGGCAGGCATGCGAATGTCGTGGTTGCTTTGCGTGTGTCTGAGCACGGCGTCCTGGGCTGGGGGCCTGGCGGGCGGCTCGAGAGGCGCTTGGGCAGGGGCGGTGGTCAGCCACGCTCACGTGGTGAGGCAGGTGCCCGCTGCGGAGGCCCCCTGCCCGGTGCCGCCGTCGGCGGGTTGAATGTAACGTGTGGCGCTGGTCCAGCGCCCAGGTCCAGGGCATTCACGGGTCCAAGATGGCCTAGGTGTGGACCTGCCCGTGCCGATGGCAATGGTGCCGATGGCCGTGGTGTCGATGGCAGCAGCCTGCATGACACGCCGACGGCCGGGCCAGAGCCACCGGAGCCGTGGTCAGTGCCATCGGTTGCGGCCGCCACCACGCTCCCGCCGCGGTCAGGCCGAGAATGCCCAGGAGCCAGGCCGTATTGCGACTCATTGCGCGACCTCCGTAATCGATCTCAGCGTGCGGGTATCGAGGGCTCCTGTGAGGGGGAGGTGATGTTCAAACTGGTACTTCAGCACGATGCGGGCGTCCAGATGGTCTCGATCCATGGTGGGCAGGCGCTGTTCGATAGCCGACCACTGTGCGTCCGTCGGGCCAGAGCGGATGGCCGCCACGTCGTCTGCCGTCAGCTCGCTCCCCACGATGACGATGGGCGTTCCGACCCCGATCTCCGGGTGGTCGAACAGCTCGTCGATATCGAGCTGCCGCATGGCCATGCAGCCGAACGTCCAGTTGTGGTGGATGCTCTGGCCGTGGATCTGGATCTCGCCGCCGATGTCGGGGCCGTCAGCCCCCAGCAGCCCGTGCTGCCCCGCGAAGTCATAGCGAATTTTGTCGAGGCCATTCGGATAATCTACGTCGAAGGCTCGATAAAACTGGGCCTCTGGTTGCCGCCCGCAGATCCGATAGAACCCCTCTGGGGTGGTGGAGTTGTCCTGGTGCAGCTTGCGCCCGACGGGGTTCTTGCCCAGCGCCAGTGGGTATCGCTTGACGGGTGTGTCGCCCTCCCGCACCTCGAGCGTATAATGCAACTTGTCGATCCAGAGCAGGGGGTGCTGCAGCGGCGGCAGCGGCACGTTGGGCACCTTGACCCGCACCACGTTGCTGAACGCCAGCTTCGACTGTCGAACGCCGAGCTGGTAATACAGGGTGGCATTGTCGGGAACGGTGTCGTCCACCACGTCGGCGGAGCCCACCTGCTGTGGGAGCACGGTCACCGGCGTGTGCACGACGTCCAGCTTGCCTTCTCGCAAGTCGGTGGTACTTCGGTAGAGGGTCATGGCCGACGGGTGCCAGTCGGCCGGCATCTGCCAGGACAAGTGGACGTGCCAGTGATCGACCACCGCCGCGGACAACTGCAGGTCGGCGACCGGCGCATGCACGACCGATGGTGGGCCTACCACCACCGGGGTCGAGGCCAATTGCGGCATGGACCGCTGCAGCGAAATGCTCACCACGGCGATCAACGTCAGGCCCAGTCCGGCCAACCGCCACGCGCTCATTCGAAAGCTCCCGCCAGGAGCGCCTGGGCCGCATCGGTCAGGGTCGCCGACAAATCGAAGTCGTCGTAGAGCTGGTTCGAACTATGGGCACCGTTGACCAGCACGACCAGTTGGTCCGCGACCCGACTGGGGTGCCTGGCGCCGGCTTCCGTCAGGAGCTGGCGCAGCTTGCCTCGGACGTGTTCTTTGTGGTGTGCGACCAGCACACGGGCCGGGTGCGACGGATCGCTGAACTCTGCCTTCACGTTCAGATGGGCACACCCTCGCTGCACTTCGACCACCCGTTCTCCCAGGGCTTCGAAATAATCCTCGATCTGCTGGCGAGGGCTGCCCGGGTGTTGTTTCATGACCTTATCGAACCAACTCCAGAAGTTCAGGATGGCCCGTTCCAGATAGGCCACCACCAGGTCGTCCTTGGACGCAAAATGTCGATACAGAGTCATCTTGGTGACCCCGGAGTGGCGCACGATGGTGTCGACCCCGACGGCCCGAATGCCCTCTCGATAGAACAGCTCGCCAGCCGTCGCCAGGATGCGCTCTCGTGCCGAACCGACGCTGGTCCCGGCCGTCTCGACCTTGCTCATGTGCCCTCGATCCGCTGGATGGTCACGACCAGCTCGTTTAACAGATGCCCCTGGTACCGATCCTTGACCGCATCGATGACCGCGTGATAGTACCACAAAGTCTCTTCGCGACTGGCTTTGAACCGGTTCCATACCACCTCGCCCACCCGCGCCAGATCCATGGAGATGCTGCGGGCGTTGTGCACCTTGTCAGCCAGCGACACTCGCACGACGTCCTCAGGGGCGCCGCTCAGGTGGGCGATGTATCGTTCCTTGCGCTCCCGCCACGGCGGCTTGGGGGTGACGTCCGTGTCCGTACAGCCGTCGACGATGCGGGCGACCGTGTCGCCGAAACGTTCTCGAATGGCGGCCAGCGTCGGCGCCCCACCCTGGTCCTCGACGGCGTCGTGCAGCAAGGCGGCGATGGCCTCATCTTCGGTGCCGCCGTCTTCCAACACCAGCGACGCCACCCCCAGCAGGTGGGCGAGGTAGGGAGTGGCGCTGCCCTTGCGCTGCTGGGTGGCATGGAGCCGCGTCGCGCAGACCAGGGCCTCCTCAAAGCGCCTCCCCAAAAGCGGCATGCCCCCTGTTTCGACTAGCGGGCCGTGAGCGCCTCCAGCCGTGGCGCCCGGCTCTCCGGGCTGTCCAGGCTGAAGGTGCGGGCGTCTTCTAGATCCTCGCGAATGTACGCTTCCAATCTGGAGATGTCGGTCTTGAGGGCCGTCGGTGGAGGCGAAAAGGTGCTCCAGACCACTCGGCGAGCGGCTTTGTCGTACTCCCAGAAGCCCATCAGCCGACCGCGGTCCAGAATGGCGTGGTGGTTCAGGTCGGACATCCCCCCCAACCGCAGCGTGCCCTTCTCGCCCCACACCGCCCGGTCGGCGTCGCCGGGCTCCAGCAGCTCGCCGATGTCCCGGTGCAGGTGGGTGGCATTGTCCAGGCTTCCCACCAGCGCGTAGCGGGGTTCGCTCGGGGGACGGAAACCGTGCCACTCGTCCACGAGGTCGGGCATGAGGAGTCCGCCCTCCACCTCGGCGAGTCGCAGCGGCTGGACCGCGGTGGTCGCATCTCGCTTGCTGAGGGCGGACCAGGCGTAAAACTGCGCCACCGTGGCGGGGCCGGCCCAGGCGAAGAAGCGGCGCGCCAGTTCACGGTGGACCTCCTCGAGGGAAAGATCGCACGTCGGCGGGGGATCCCAGCGCATATAGCGATACCGCTGCTGGTCCAGGCGCCCATTGACCGGCACCCGCCGGATGCGGCCCACGCCCTGGAGCAGCCCCAAAACGACCGGGAGGGTCGTCGTCATGCCTCTCTTTTTGCCCACCTCGCCCAGGTTGCGAACTGCGCCGCCGACCGCAGTGCGCAGTTCTTCAGGACTGAGCGGCCCGCTCCTCAGGGCGTCGAGCACGGCAATCTGGGCCTTCTCAATCTCCGCGTCGGTCACGCCGCAATGCTTGCGCGCCGTCACCAGCTCGGCGGGTTCCCCCTTGCCTCGGGCAGCCCGCAGCGCCAAGCCAAAATCTTGCGCCGGCACGACGTACGTGCAGCCCCGCACGGCCGGCAGCTCGTGAATGTGGGCCGCCGCGACGTCTCCGTCGACGCCCGCCCGACCCGCACCGGTACGGGACCGAAGGGCCAGGTAGGGGGTGCAGCCTCCCACCGACCGGGACCAGCCGGTCGCGGCCAGGGCCTCGGCGGAGGTGGGGTATCGATGTGCGTCCAGGCCCTGACGATGGGCCCACCAGGCTGTTAGCTTCTCGTTCATGCGGCGGGGTTCGCAGACTCAAAGCCTCGCCCCTGCAAGGTGATCCAGGGCACCATTCGATAGTGATGCAGGAACATCTATCGAATGTAGCAAGAACTACAGATGGATGGGGGTTTGTGGAGCGATAATAAGGGCGAAGAGAAGAGATGTGAGGTACGAAGTAAT
>DASYBA010000907.1:0-19585 GCA_036501005.1 Candidatus Xenobia bacterium
GAGCCCTCCCCTTCGACGGACTCGGCCCAAACCTGCCCGCCTTGCAGTTCGACAAAGGCCCGCACCAGATTGAGGCCCAGACCGTGCCCCTGGATCTGCTGGATGGCGGGACGATCCCCCCGCTCGTACGCCTCGAAGACAGTTTGCAGCAGGCCCTCAGGAATGCCGATGCCGGTATCCTGGACCTCGATGAGCAGGTCATCCGCGCGGGGCGTGCCGCGCACCGTGATGCGGCCGCCGCTGGGCGAGTACTTGACGGCGTTGGAGACCAGGTTGACCAGAATCTGATAAAGCAGGTTCTCGTGGGCTCGAACCTCGGGGAACACCCCGTCGATCTCGACCACGTGCGGGCTGTCTTCGTGCACGGTGCTGCGAATGGCTCGCTCGGCCACCTCGCGGGCGTCCATGGGCGACAGCTCGAGCTGGTGCAGTCCGTCCTCGACCTTGCGCACTTCCAGCAGCCCGCCGACCAGCGCCGCGGTGTTGCCGACCAGGTCGACGATGCGGTTGAGGGTGTGGCGGGACTTCTCGGGGGGAATCTGGCCGCCCAGCAGCATGCTGGTGTAGCCCTGGATGGAGGAGAGCGGCGAGCGCAAGTCGTGCGCCACCAGCGAAATCATGTTGGCGCGGAACTGGTTGAGCGCCTGCAGCTCTTCGTTCTGCCGCTCCAAGCGGGCGTTCATGACCTGCAGCTCGGCGTTCATGGTGGCAATGCGGGCGCTGTCGAGCTTCTGCTGGGTGGTGTCGCGGCAGACTCCCACGGCAGCGACGACGCGGCCGCGCTCGTCTCGCACCAGGCTGGTGGTGACGTGGGCGGGAAAATCGTGGCCGGACTTCCGCTGCATGAGCAGCTCGCCCTCCCAGCGCCCCTCCTGCGTACCCTGCAGCACCGCCCCCTGCACCTCCGGACTGTTGTGGCCTGACACCATGTCGCGGAAACTGAGCGACTGTGCTTCAGCGGGCGTATAGCCGAAGGTCGTCACGAAGGCGGGGTTGACGAACGTCAGGTGTCCCTCTACGTCGGTCAGCGCCACGGCTTCCTGTACGCTCATCAGGGTCTGGGCGAGGAGCCGCACGCGCTCAACCTGTCCGTGCCGTCGGCTGGTGTTGCGCAGCACGGCCACCACGCCGTTGGCCTGCGACGAAAGATGCGCCTCCATCCAGGTGGAGTGCCCCTCTTCGTCCATGATCTCGATCTCGTGGGGCACCGTCTCGCCCCCTTCCAGCGCCCGCTGGAACGTGCGAAGCACTGCCCGGTAGTAGCGAGGCAGGATGAACTTGAGCAGATGCGTGCCCACCATGGGCACCCCCGCCCACTGGACCGCAACCCGGTTGGCGCTTTCAATGGTGCCATCCGGCAAGATGCCGAGGATGAAATCCGGGCTTGACTCCAGAAGCGCTACGGCGTGTTCGGGATCCATGTGGTCCCCCCATCTATTCGGGCTCCGCCCCCCAGCCGCTGCGCTGGGGCCCCCCCCCCCGGCCCTGGTTGGACCTAGCCCAGCAGTGAGTTACCCACCGTTGGGAGCGAGCTTAGGGGGAATTTACTGAAAGTATACTCGGAGGGTCAAGTGGGGGGCCGTCAAACCAGGGGGGCATGCCCATCCAGGTATTGTTGTTCGCCAGCTTGCAAGACATCGTGGGGTCTCGCCGCCAGGATATCGAACTGCCGACTGGCAGCCGGGTGGCCGACCTGGTGTCGCACTTGTGCCGGCAGTATCCGACGCTGTCAGCCCGGGTGCCGTTTCTGCGCTATGCAGTCAACGAGACGCTGGTGGGCCCTGAGCATGAGCTTCAATCCGGGGACGAGGTCGCCCTCATGCCCCCCACCAGCGGAGGTGCCTGTTGATTGACCTGGTGTCGACCCCCATCGATCTCCACGCCCTGCTGGAGACCTGCCAGGCCGACGACAGCGGCGCCCTCGCCCTCTTTGTCGGGCGGGTGCGCAACCATCACCAAGGGCATGCGGTCGCTTACCTGGAGTATGAGGCCTACGACGGGCTGGCGCGCCAGCAGATGCAGGCGATCGCCGACGAGGCTCAGCGCCGCTGGCCGATCCTGCGGCTGGCCATGGTGCATCGGGTGGGCCGGCTGCAGGTCGGGCAGGCGAGCGTCGTGGTGGTGGTCGCCACGGCCCACCGGGCTGCGGCCTTCGAGGCCTGTCGCTACCTGATTGATACCCTCAAGCGCGAGGTGCCCATCTGGAAGAAGGAGACCGGGCCCGACGGGCAGGTGTGGATCGAAGGGGACGAGCTGCATCAGACGTGTTGAAAGAAGGGTTTACGGCTCTTTGAGATAAGTCAGGCCGCCACTAACGGAGGAATTTTAGCCATGGAAACCGCTCGTAGACGTGAGACCCTGGTCGACGACCCGCTGACCGACATCGCCGCCAAGGTCGAACGGGGAGAACGCCTGACGTACGACGACGGCGTACGGCTCTATCACACGACCCACGTCGACAAGGTGTTCGCACTGGCCAATCGGGTGCGGGAGCAGAAGAACGGCAACAAAGCCTATTACGTCATCAACATGCACCTGAACTATTCGAACATCTGTGTCGATACGTGCATGTTCTGCGCCTTCGGCAAGCGAGCCGGCGAGGCTGGCGCCTACGAGATGGACATGGCAGAGCTGATGGAGCGGGCCTCGTTTCTCAAAGACTGCGGTCCGGCCGAGGTCCACATCGTCGGCGGCCTGCATCCCGACCTGCCGTACAGCTACTATATGGACATGGTGCGAAACATTCGGGCAGCCTATCCGAACCTGCACATCAAGGCATTCACCGCAGTGGAGATCCACTACCTGGCCAAGCTGACGGGCAAATCCGTGGGCGACGTCCTGGCAGACATGAAGGCGGCGGGGGTCCATTCCATCCCGGGGGGCGGGGCGGAGATCTTTGCCGAACGGGCCCGCAAGAAGATCTGCGCGGACAAGATCAGCGCCGACGAGTGGCTCGACATCCACCGCCAGGCCCATCGCATGGGCTTCCGCACCAACTCGACGATGCTGGCAGGCCATATCGAAACCCTCGAAGAGCGCGTCGATCATCTCATGCGGCTGCGGGCCTTGCAAGACGAGACCAAGGGCTTCATGGCCCTGGTGCCGCTGGTGTTCCATCCGGACAACACGCAGTTGCACAAGATTCCCATGATGGAGCCGGAGGAGATTCTCCTCAACATCGCGGTGAGCCGGCTAATGCTCGACAACTTCGACCACATCAAGGCGTACTGGATCCAGGTCGGGCCCGAGCTGTCAGAAAAAGCCCTGTCCTGTGGGGCCGATGATTTCGACGGCACCATTCTGGAAGAGCGCATCACGCACATGGCGGGAGCCCGTTCGCCCAAGGGCTTGGGCGAGAACGCCATCTGCGAGCGGATTCGCAAGGCGGGCCGCGTGCCGGTGCGGCGCGACTGCTTCTATAACGAACTGGTCAACGTGTGAGGTGGTTAGAATACTCCCGCCGGCCCCACGCCTCGCCCATGCGCCCCCCTCCGTCGTTACCTCATTTACATACGGGATCAAGTATGCGCTTTGCGGTGCTCCTCGGCGCCTAGGATGGGCCTCGCCTGAGCGGTCCTGGGCCTCGCCGGGAGTATCCTAACCACCTCTTGACCCGCTACTCCGACATCGTCCAGGATCACTTCCGCAACCCGCGCCATTGTGGGGCCATGTCGGATCCGGACGCCAGCGTGACCGTGACCAATCCGGTGTGTGGCGATATGTTGTCTCTGTATGTTCGGGTGCGGCAGGGTGCCGTGGCCGAGGCGACCTTCCAGGCGCAAGGCTGCCCCGCGGCGCTGGCCGCCGGCAGCATGACCGCGGTTCTGCTGCAAGGCAGGCCCGTATCGGACCTCGATTCCATCACCCGGGAAGCCGTGGTAGAGGCCCTCGGCGGCTTGCCCCGCGACAAGATGCATTGTTCTGTGCTGGCCGAGGAAGCGATCGCCGAGTTGAAGAGGTTTCTTTTGCCGGAGGAAAGAACCTAAGGCGCCCGGTAACAGGCCATTCAAGTTCACGGGCCTGCAAATGATGCATTGGGAGGGGTTATGAAGCGACACCAGGCGATTTCGATCACCGCACTGGCGGGCTTGCTGATGACGTCCCTGCCGGCTCCCCTGGTGGTGGCCCAGGCCACGGCATCCAGTGTGCGGCTGGCGGCGAGCCGAGGTCAGGTAGAATTTTTGAACGGCGGCGGACGCTGGGAGCGGCTGCGCGGTCCGGTCATGGCGGCGGAAGGTACCGCCATTCGAACCGCCCCCGGTTCGGAAATGGTTGCCACGTTCGCAGACGGTTCGAGCATGACGCTGGGCGAAGACAGTGCCATGCGCTTCACCCGCCTCCGCGCCAACGGCGCCGGCGGTGAAGTGGGGGTGAGAATGCTGGGGCAGATCACCGCCAACATGTCGCCATCGGCGATGGCCAATACGGTCACCACGTTCGACACGCCGGTGGCGCGGGCCACCCTCAACCGCGCGTTTGCCACCGCTCGGGCAGTTCGTGACGAAGTGGCCGGGTCGCTGGCCGTGGTTCGGCTGCAGACACCGACGGCGCGGGCCGTTCGCATGGCGGTCGCCGAAGGGGTAGCCACCCTCCAACCGGTGTACAACGTGGAGGGCCTGGTGACGGCGATCGACCCGGCGCACGCCACTTTTATCATGGTCGACAACCGCACGGGACGGGCCCGGCGAGTGGCAGTAGGCGCCAACACGCTCCTGGCCGCCCACGATCCGGGGGCCGCCCAGGCGCATCGAAGCCCGCAAGACGTGGTGGGCCTGCTGGGGGTGAATACTCCGGTCATCGTGTACGGACAACCGGTGACGAGCGAGGGCCCGGCCGACATGGGCGACGGCTCGGCGGTCAACGCCGAGGTGATCTTCCCGGGCACGGCCGATCGCTTGTCGCCTGAGCTCTTTGTCACCGAGAACGGCACCAACCTGCTGCCCGCCGTGCAGACCGTGGGCGCGGGCCTGGCCGTGCTGGCCGGGCATACCGGCTGGCTGGTGGCTGGCGATCTGCTGGTCAACGTCGTGCCGGGCCTGGCGCTGGAACCGATGGCCGGTCACATGGTGGCGCCGGGCGTGGGCGGCGCGGCCGCCATGACGTCGGGGTCCATCGTGATCGGTGGGATAGTGGTGGCCACCATCATCGGGGTCGCGGTCATCAACGGCAACCATGGCAACAGCAGCAACACGTTCCCCGTCGTCTTTGTCCCCACGCCCACGACGGCCACCGTCAACGTCAACGTCACCCGCGTGAACCACTCGCTGGCACGCCGCTCCGTCGCCCGAGTGGCGGCCACCGACCCCGCGCAGACCGCGACCCTGGCGGCATCTCCCGTCGGGAGCGTGGGCCTGGGTGGAGCGGCCTTCCGGGGTTCCGCCACGGGCGCGAGCTTCGTGGCCACGCCTGACGGTGCGGTGGTGGCAAGGTTCCCGCTCAATCGGCGCCTCCAACTTCACCTGGCCGCCATGCAGCCGGCGTCGGATACCTTCACGACCGGCCTGCAGATGGAGTTTGGCCTGGACTACAGCCTGAACCCGACCCACAGCATCGGTGTCGCCGTCCAGAACCTCAACTACAACGTGGTCGACGCCTTCGGCAACGCCTCGTCGCTGTCCAACACCATGCCGGAGCTGAGATACAGCGTCAAGTACTGAGCCGGGCGACTGGGGGAGGGTTCTCCCTCCCCCTGTTCGAGGGCGCGCAAAGAGCCCACCGGATGGACCCGGTAAGCTCAACGCTAACTGGGCCTTAGCGGGCCGCGGCTAGTAACTGGGGGGAACGGGAAGAGACGGTGGGTCGGAAGCGGCGAGCCAGGATGGCTGGGCGCTGCTCGGCGACGATCTGGGCCTTGGCCTGGCGGCCGACGCCTACAAACCAATCCCAGAAATGTTCCACGGAATCCCACTGTCCGGGGCAGACCACTTCGACGCGTTCGCTGCTGCGTCCGACCAACACGCGGTCGCCGGTGAAGGGTTCCCCGGACTGCTTCCACTCACGGAAGTTGCCGCTGTCGGTCACCACGATAATCAAATTGACGTTAGCTCCTGTTTTTTCTTGTAATACCCAACAGGAGACCACAAGCTGTCGCTTTTGTCAAGAAAATCGTGGAAATTCCTGGGAGGAACTCGCCTGTTCGACCCGGGATTGAATCGTTTGAAATGCAATCCTGGTGGAAGGGCATTGTCAGCGCCACCCTCAACCGCTGCCCCCGCTGCGGCCGTGGGCAGATTTTTCGTAGTCCCCTCATCATCAACGAGCGGTGCAGCGAGTGCGGCGTCCGGTTCCAGCCCTATGAAGGCGATTGGTTGGGGGCGATGGCCATCTGCTATGTCATCACGGCGGTGGCGACCCTGGTGGGCTACCTCGCCGTGGGGCGCCTCCTCCAGGTCTCCGATACCGTGCAGATCGTGGGCTGGAGCCTCTTCGCCCTCGCCTTCTATCTGGGCTTCTATCGCAACATGAAAGGCCTGTGGATCGGCATCCTGTATCTGATGACGGGCCTCAAGGAGAACCCTTAGCCTGTTTTCAGCAGATCCATCGGCCCATGGCGGCAAAGCGGCGCCATGTCTGCGTCAGTCGTCTCCGTTCCCTGCTCACGGAGTTGAACTACGCTCCGCGGGGTACTCAACGCCTTCCTTGACCTGACGCCGTTTCCTCGCCCTGGTCTCGACGTCTCTGCTGAAAACAGGCTTAGCAGTCGCCATCTCCAGGTAGTGCACCGTGGTGCCCAGCAACTGCAAGAACTGCCGCAGGAACTCTGGCTGGGCGGGCCAGGCCGGGGCGCTGACCAGGTTGCCATCGGTGATGGCTGCGTCCAAGGCGATGTCGGCATACGCCGCGCCCGCCAGGCGAACTTCCGGGCCGACCGCCGGGTAGGCCGAGACGCGGCGCCCGCGGACGACGTCCGCGGCCGTCAGAATCTGGCGCCGTGGCAGATCGCCCCGATGGGCTTCCTGGCCGCCGCGAAGTGGCGCACCAGCTCGACGACCTGGACGTTGAGCCGCAAGTACTCTGGGGCCCGCCCGGCAGGAGCAACGCATCATAGTCCGCCGCCTTGATGTCGGCAAACGTGGCGTTGAGGGCGAAGCCATGGCCCACCCACCCCGATCCTGGGTGCGGCTCTTGCCCGGTATGATGTGGCATTTTCGGGATGATGTGGCCTCGAATATGGTGCGACATCGGGCAAAGAGTGCCACATCATACCGGGCCAGGGACGGGGCTGAGAAGGACAGGGCGGCGGGCTTGCGCAATCCTGCCGTGCCAAGGAGGGTATAAGACGTGACGTTGACAGGAACGAAATCTCGCACCTGGGAGGCGCTGGAGGCGCACCAGCAGGTGATCGGCCGCACCCATCTTCGCGAGCTCTTCAAGAGCGATCCGCAGAGAGCCGAGCGATATAGTCTGGAGGCCGCGGGGCTCTTCCTCGACTATTCCAAGAACCGCATCAACGACGAGACCCTCAAGCTGCTCTTGCAACTGGCCGAAGATTGCGGCTTGCGCGGCCGCATCGACGCCATGTTCCGGGGCGACAAGATCAACGTGACGGAGAACCGGGCGGTGCTGCACGTGGCGCTGCGAGCGCCGCAGGGAACCCGCATCGAGGTGGACGGGCAGGACGTCGTGCCCGCCGTCCACGCCGTGCTGGACAAGATGGCCGACTTCGCCAACCGGGTGCGGAGCGGGGAGTGGAAGGGGCACACCGGACGCGCCATCAAGAACGTGGTGAACATTGGCATTGGCGGTTCGGACCTGGGCCCGGTCATGGCCTACGAGGCCCTTCGGCACTACAGCAAGCGAGACATGCGGTTCCGGTTCGTGTCGAACGTCGACAGCACGGACTTCGCCGAGGCCGTGCAGGATCTGGACCCGACCGAGACCCTCTTTATCGTGTCGTCGAAGACCTTCACCACGCTCGAGACCATGACGAACGCCCATACGGCGCGGGCCTGGCTGGTCCAGGGGCTGGGCGACGACAAGGCGGTCGCACGACACTTTGTGGCCGTATCGACCAACGCCCAGGCGGTCTCCAAGTTCGGTATCGATACCGCCAACATGTTCGAATTCTGGGACTGGGTGGGCGGCCGCTATTCCATGGACTCGGCCATCGGCCTCTCCACGGTCCTGGCCCTGGGCCCCGAGAATTTCAAAGCCATGCTGGCCGGCTTTCACGAGATGGACGAGCACTTCCGTACCGCCCCCTTCGCCCAGAACCTGCCTGTGCTGATGGGCCTCCTGGGGCTCTGGTACAACGACTTCTTCGGGGCCCAGACGGTCGCCGTGCTGCCGTACGAGCAGTATCTCAAGCGCTTTCCCGCCTACCTCCAGCAGTTGACCATGGAGAGCAACGGCAAGCACGTCAGCCTGGACGGCAGCACCGTGTCCTGCGATACCGGTGCGGTGTACTGGGGCGAACCCGGTACCAACGGCCAGCATTCGTTCTACCAGTTGATCCATCAAGGCACGCGGCTCATCCCGTGCGACTTCATTGCTTTTGGCCAGACGCTGAACCCCATCGGAAACCACCACGACATTCTCATGGCCAACGTCTTTGCGCAAGCCGAGGCACTGGCTTTCGGCAAGACCGCGGCCGAGGTCAAGGCCGAGGGAACGAAGGACGACCTGGTGCCCCACCGGGTCTTCGAAGGCAACCGGCCCTCCAACGTCATCCTGGCCGAGCGCCTTACACCGGCGGCGCTAGGGCGGCTGGTGGCGCTGTACGAGCATATCGTATTCACCCAGGGGGCCGTCTGGAATATCGACTCTTTCGATCAGTGGGGGGTGGAACTCGGCAAGGTGCTGGCGCAGCGCATCATTCCCGAACTGGACGCCAAGGCGGGACTGGCCACTGGCCACGACAGCTCCACCAACCAGCTCATCAACCGCTACCGCAAGTCAAAGGGGGGGCTAGGTTAGGGGTCGGGGATCCCTGACCCCCGACCCCGTGCCCTAGTGGACGGCCACCTTTTCGTGATGGCCGCCAAACTGGAAGCGCATGGCGCTTAGCAGCTTGTTGGCGAAGTCGGCCTCGCCCCGCGAGCTGAATCGTTCGAAGAGGGCCGCGGTCAGCACGTGGGCGGGCACCCCCTCGTCGATGGCCGCGGTGATGGTCCAGCGCCCTTCTCCCGAGTCCGATACGCGCCCGGAGTAGGTGGCCAGTGTCGGATCGTCGGTCAGCGAATTGCCGATCAGGTCCAGCAGCCAGGAGGGGATCACGCTGCCCCGCCGCCACAGCTCGGCCACGTCAGGCAGCGGAATGTCGTATTGATAGTGTTCGGGATTCGACAGTGGAGAGGTCTCGGCGTCGACGGTGTTGGTGGCCTTGCCCACGTTGGCGTTGCGCAGGATGGCCATGCCCTCGGCGTAGGCCGCCATCAGGCCATATTCGATTCCGTTGTGGACCATCTTTACGAAGTGGCCGGCGCCGTTGGGGCCGCAATGCAGATAGCCTTGTTCGGCCGTCGTCTTGAGCTTGTCGCGGCCGGGCAGCCGGGGAGCGCCGTCGACCCCCGGCGCCAGGGCCTTGAAGATGGGGTCGAGGATCCTGACCGTGGCAGGCTCGCCACCGATCATGAGGCAGTAGCCCCGTTCCAGCCCCCAGACGCCGCCACTGGTGCCGCAGTCGACGTATTGGATGCCCTTGGGGGCAAATGCCTTGGCCCGGCGAATGTCGTCTCCATAGAACGAGTTGCCGCCATCGATGAGGACGTCGCCTTTCTGCAGGTGGGCGGCCAGGTCGTTCATGGTCTTGTCGACCGCGGCGGCCGGCACCATCACCCAGATGACTCGTGGGGCGCTCAGCTTCGAGACCAGGTCTTCAAGCGACGTTGCGGCCACGCAGTTGTTTTCCCGGGCAAACGTTTCTCGGGTCTTGGCGGTGGCCGAGTACACCACGACCTCGTGGCCGGCGGCCTGGAGGCGTCGGACCATGTTGCCGCCCATTCGTCCGAGACCGATCATGGCGAGTTTCATTGCGTGCTCCTTCGTTGTTGGCTAGGGGGCAGGTTTGTTTGGGGCGGGCTCCTGCGACACCTGCATGGCCTGTTGGGGAATCCACAGCGCGGCGCCCACGATACCCGCCAGGTTTTCCATGTGGGCGGGCACGACCGGGACGCTCACGGTGGTCAAGGCGGACGAGAACTTGTCCCACTTCTTGCACGCGCCGCCCCCGACGATGAAGAGGTCTACGCCCAGATAGTATTGCAGGCGCTCCAAGTATCGATCGACTTTGCGCCCCCACTTCCTCCAATTCCAGCCATGTCGCTCTCGAGCCGCGTTGGAGGCGCCTTCTTCGGCATCTTGGCCGTTTATCTCGATATGGCCCAGCTCCGTATCGGGAATCAGCACGCCCTCTCGAAACATGGCGCACCCAATGCCGGTGCCCAGGGTCACCATTACGACAGTGCCGCCCCGACCCCGGCCCGCCCCGAACTTCATCTCCGCCAGGCCGGCCGCATCGGCATCGTTGCCGACGCCCACTTTCTCCGTGCCCAGCCACCGCTGCAGATCCTGGACCAGGTCATGGCCGTTCCAGGCCGGGTCGAGGTTCGGCGCCCGGTGCACCAGGCCGCCCTTGACCAGGCCGGGAAAACCGCAGCCGACGGCCCCCTGCCAGCCGAGACGCCGCTGCAGCTCGCGAATGACTTTGTAGACAGGCCGTGGGCGGGCCGGTCGAGGCGTGATGATGCGAATCCGCTCGCTGACCACGGTTCCATGCACGACGTCTACCACGGCGGCCTTGATGCCGGTGCCGCCGATGTCAACTCCCATGACCAGGTGCTCTTGTGTCATGTGGCCTCCTACGACTGTGGTCAGGGTATGTTGCACAGCAGGGTTCCCCCCGCCTCTGGTGAATTTTTTTCAAAATCAAATCACGCAGAAGAGGATGGTGTCATCACATGAACAGAGTTACCTGGTTGGTTGCAGCTTTGCTGTTGGCGGGCGCAGCGGCGCCAGCCAGTGCGGCTCCGGCGGCCTCGCCCACGCCCACCGCGACGCCGGCGGCGACCCCGACCTCAACTTCCACCCTGGAGATCGCGGCCGGGGTCTGGTCGCCTACGCTGGGCGGTACCATTGGCCAGGGCGCCACCAACGTCAGCCTGACTGGGACGCTGAATCTGCCCAACGACAGCTCGCCCGCCATCGACCTGGACTGGCATACCGGACGCAGCCACTGGATCGTGAGCTACGTGGGCCTGGCCAACAACGCCACCACCAATATCAACACGAGCTTCTTTTACAACAACCAGCTCTTCACATTTGGCAACGTGGTGGCCAGCAGCATCCAGTTCAACGACCTGACGGTGGGATGGGAGCCCCGGATTGCGGGGGGCAACACCGACCGCGCCGCGGAGCTGGACGCCCTCGTGATGGTCGACATCTTGAACATCAATACGAACCTCCGGGACCTCAACACCACCGCCAACGCGAGCGCCAACTACACGGCTCCGGTCCCCTTGCTGGGGCTGGCTGGCCAGATCCCGCTTGGCAACGCCTTCGACTTTTACGGCCGCGCCGGCTTCTTGTCGGCCAACGTCAGCGGCATCAATGGCAGCGTCTTCGATTACCGGGCGGGCATCAAATGGAACTTTACCCACAACTGGCTGGTAGACGTCGACTACCGCGGCTTCAGCTTCAACGGCCACGATGGCCATTCCAACAACGGCAACCTTCAGTATGGCGGCCCGACGTTTGAGCTGGGGGCCAAATTCTAGAGACAGGGCCCGGCGCCAGGGGTCCGAATTACCCCTGGCGCTCTATGTTCGGCCTCTACCTGCACGTTCCGTACTGTCTGGCCAAGTGCCACTATTGCGACTTCAACTCGCGTGCGCCGCTCGACGGGGAGAGTTTCGACCCGTACGTGCGCGCCTTGTGCGCTGACGTCGCCGGCCAGGTCTCCCGTCCGGTCGATACGCTCTTCGTGGGCGGCGGGACGCCCAGCATCCTGAGCGGTTCGCAGATGACCCGCATCATGGCGTCGGTGCAACGACACTTCGATGTGGTCCCAGGTGCTGAAGTGACCATGGAGGCGAACCCCGGCACCGTCGATCAAGCCAAGCTTGACGAATGCCGGGCGGCTGGCATCAACCGCCTGAGCATCGGGGTGCAGGCCCGCCAGGACCACCTGCTTCGCCGTCTGGGCCGACAGCACGATTGGCCACAGTGCGAGGCCGCAGTACGCCAGGCGCGGGCCGCGGGGTTCGAGCAGGTCAGCCTCGATCTCATGTACGGTCTGCCCGGGCAGACGGTCGCCGATTGGGATGAAAGCCTGCAAGCATGTCTTGGGCTCGTCCCCGATCATCTGTCGACCTACAGCCTCATCGTCGAAGAGCACACCACGTTCGGCGCGCTGGCCGCGCAGGGGCGTCTCTCGCTGCCCGCCGAGGAAGAAGAGGAGGCCATGGCGGCCATCACCCAAGCCCGCTGCGAGGCGGCCGGCTTGACGGCCTACGAGGTCTCCAACTGGGCTCGAGGCGAAGCGGTCTGCCGCCACAACCTGTTGTATTGGAATAACGATGAGTATCTGGGGCTGGGGGCGGGAGCCGTGTCCTACGTCGATGGCTGGCGCTGGACGCGGGTTCGCCGTCCGGAGACCTACATCCAGCGAGTGCTCGGCGGGCACGATTTGTTCGAGAGCGGTGAGCGTGTATCGGATTGGGTTTCCTGGCAGGAGACCGTGAGTCTGGGATTGCGCCGTTTCGACGGGTTGGATCTGGCCGGATTGGAAAGGCATCATGAATTGCCGGTGGGGTGTCTGCAGGCCACCTGGCGCGCCGAGTTTGCCGCCGAAGAAGAGGCCGGCCTGGTCATTTTCGATACGGATCGGATGCGACTGAGTTGGGAGGGCATGCGTCTGGCCAGCCATTTCATGGTTCGAATGATGGCCTATTGCCCGCTATCGGAACAACCGGTCGGCCCCGCTGGTCGGCAGCCGACCCTGGCCGGGCCTGCACCCAAGCAGGACAAGGGCGTAGTTACAGGGAATCTGGTCGGGAGCAGCAAGGAGGTAGGATCGGATGGAACCTGACGTGGACAAGGCGCGGCCCGCAGAGCCCGCTGACAAAGCGGTTGCAGAGCCGGCAGTCCCCTCCGATCCGCCCCGTGAAGAGGCCACCGAAGGCGAGGGCGGGCGTCTTGCCGCCGAGGCCAAGGAGCTGGGCGTGCTGTTGAAGGATGCGCCTTTGCTGGGTTTTCTCAAACCGCGCCTGGCGCAGTTGGCGGGCGACGGTCTTGACTACGCACCGCTGCTGAGCCTCTATCGAATTGTGGCCCGCACGTTCAAGGAAGACCTGGAGAAGCGCACCCAGTCGCAACGAGTCTTGGAGGAAGAGCAGCAGAAGCTGAACGCTCGTGTGGAATCCATGAAAAAGGAGATCGCCGGGTTGGTGGCGTCGGCCAAGGTGGCTGCGGCGACCCAGAAGATGGAAGCCGAACTGGCCCCCGGCTTGAAAGTGGAGCTCGAGAAGAAAGACAAGGAACTGGAGAGGAAAGACAAGGAAGTCAAGGACGCCTCTGAACGCCTGGAGAGCATGCAGAAAGACTTCTCGAACTTTCGCAACCGGGTCAAGATGGACGTGGATCTGAGCGTCAACCGCGCTCGCGAGGAGTGGTTGAGAAAGGTTCTCGGGGTGGCCGACAATTTCGAACGGGCCCTGAGCGCCAGCCGCGATCCCAAGGCTATCGAGGCGCTGCTCAAAGGTATCGAGATGATCCAGGCGCAGTTGATGGACATTCTCGAAGCGGAAGGGGTCAAGGAGATTCCCACCGAGGGTCAGCCCTTCGATCCTCGTCTGCACGATGCGCTGCAGCAGGAGGTTACCGCCGAGCATCCGGACGACACGGTGCTCAAGGCGCTGCAAAAAGGCTACACCATCAATGGCAAGGTGCTCCGTCCGGCCATGGTGCAGACCTCGCGGCTGCCGCCCGGGGTCACGTACCAGCCCCCCGGGCCCAACGGCAAGCCGAAGACGGCCGAAGTGGAAACCAGGAACGAGAAGCCCGCCTCGGCCGATGCCGCGGACAAGTTGGCGCCGGTCGAGAAGGTTGAAAAGCTCGTCGAGACACCCAAGATGGCAGAAAAACCGGCCGCCAATGCCCCGGTGGAGGAAGTGAAGGTGGCAGTACCGGAACCCTCCGTTCTGCCCGCGGATCTGCTGGAGCAGCTTCCGCTGGCGGAGGAACCCGCCGTCGAAACGACTCCGAAGCCGGTCGTGGAACCTGGCGAGGCCGAGCTGGAAGACTGGTTTGCCCACCGGTTGAGCAACAGTTAGCAGACGGCCGTGACGATAAAGATTTGGCGAGCAGCGAGGCTGCCGGCCACCGATTTAGAAGGAGGAACACCCTAGTGCCCAAGATCGTCGGGATTGATCTCGGCACCACCAACTCGCTGATTGCGATCATCGAAGGTGGCCAGCCTACTGTGATCCCCAGCGCCGAGGGAGATTATCTGGTGCCCTCCGTGGTCGGCTTCAGCAAGACCGGCGAGCGGCTCGTGGGAGCCGTTGCCAAGCGCCAGGCCATCAGCAATCCAGAACGTACGATCACCTCCATCAAGCGGCACATGGGCACCGACCACAAGGTGGCCATTGACGACAAGAGCTACACGCCGCAAGAAATCTCCGCCATGATCCTGGGCAAGATCAAGGCTGACGCGGAGGCCTACCTGGGCGTCCCCGTCGACAAGGCCATCATCACTGTTCCCGCCTACTTCAACGACTCGGAGCGGCAGGCCACCCGGGATGCGGGCACCATCGCCGGTCTGGAAGTGCTCCGCATCATCAACGAACCCACCGCGTCGTCCATGGCGTATGGCCTGGAGAAGCTGGATCAGCTCGAGAACATCCTGGTGTGGGACCTCGGGGGGGGCACCTTCGACGTGACCATCCTCGAGATCGGCAACGGTGTCTTCGAGGTGAAGGCGACGTCGGGCAACAATCGGCTGGGCGGAGACGACTGGGACCAGCGGGTCATGGACTGGCTCGTGGACGAGTTCAAGAAGATGCACAGCATCGACCTCCGCACCGACCGGGTGGCCATGCAGCGGTTGAAAGAGGCGTCTGAGAATGCCAAGATCCGCCTGTCCAGCGATACCACGACCCGTATCAACCTGCCGTTCGTGGCGGCGGATGCGTCCGGGCCGAAGCACCTGGATCTGGAGCTGACTCGGCAGAAATTTCAGGAGCTGACGGTCGACCTGGTGGAGAAGTGCGTGGAGCCGGCCACCCGAGCCCTGGAAGACTCCGGCCTCAAGCAGCATCAGATCTCCAAAGTGTTGCTGGTGGGCGGGTCGACCCGCATGCCGGCGGTGCAGGACAAGGTGCGCAAGCTCTTCAGCAAGGAGCCCAGCAAGGAGGTCGACCCGGACAAGGCGGTCGCGCTGGGGGCCGCCATCCAGGGCGCGGTATTGGCCGGCGAGGTCAAGGACATCGTGCTCCTTGACGTCACGTCGCTATCCCTGGGCATCGAGACGGTGGGCGGCGTGATGACCCGGCTCATCGAGCGGAATACGCAGATTCCCTCCTCCAAGACCCGAGTGTTCACCACCGCGACCGATGGGCAGAGCGTCGTCGAAGTCCACGTCCTGCAGGGTGAGCGCGAAATCTCGTCGCACAACAAGAGTCTGGGCCGATTCGAACTGCGCAACATTCCGCCGGCGCCTCGCGGGGTGCCGCAGATCGAAGTCACCTTCGACATCGACGTCAACGGCCTGGTGAACGTGGCCGCCAAGGACCTGGCCACGGGCAACAAGCAGAAGATCACCATCCAGTCGTCCACCAACCTGACCCAGGAAGAAATCAACAAGATGGTCAGGGAAGCCGCGGTCTACCAGGAGGAGGATGGCCGGCGACGAGACGACGCCCAGGCCCGCCAGAAGGCCAACCTGGAACTGGACACCGCGGAGCGGCAGTTGCGCGATTTGTCCGACAAGATTCCTCTCGAGCAGCAGCGCAAGGTGCGAGACTCCATCGAGCGCCTTCGCATGTCGCTGCAGACCTACGAGATTGCCAAGATCAAGGAAGACACCAAGTACCTGCAAGATTCCCTGTATGGTGCCTCGACGGAGGTCTACATGACCGCCGAAGGATCCAAGCTGGGAGGCGGGCAGCACCAAAAGGTCGCCGCAGGCGCCAAGCAGGAGGCCAGCGGTCCTGCCGAAGAGCCTTCCGAGGAAGACCTGTTCGGGTGGTTCAAGAAGTAATCGATGGTGGAAAAACGGGACTATTATGAAGTCCTGGGGGTACTCAAGGAGTGCACCCAGGAAGAAATCAAGGTTGCCTACCGCAAGTTGGCGCGAACCAATCACCCCGACGTCGCGGAAAACCGCGCGGAGGCGGAGGTCAAGTTTCGCGAAATCAACGAAGCCTATTCGGTGCTCAGCGACGAGAACAAGCGGGCGCACTACGACCGCTTTGGTCACCAGATGCCGGCCGGGGGCGGCCCGGGCGACGGCTTCGGCGATCTGTTTGGGGGTCTGGGCGACCTCTTTGACGTCTTCTTCTCCGGCGGGGGCGGTCAACGGGGCGGGCCGAACCGGCCACAGCGGGGCTCCGACCTGCGGCAGTTCATCGAGATAACCCTCGAAGAGTCGTTTGGCGGGGTCGAACGAGAGATCAAATACAACAGCTTTGCCTTGTGCGGTACGTGCAAGGGCACCCGAGCCAAGGCCGGTTCAAAGCCAGAGACCTGCCCGCACTGCAACGGCACCGGACAGATCCGCCAGGTAGTGCGCACGGCCTTCGGGCAGATGGTGCGCACCGGCGCGTGCGCGGCGTGTGGCGGTCGAGGCCAGATGCTGAAGGATCTGTGCGATACCTGCGGGGGCAAGGGCGCGGTGCCTACGGACCGCACCGTCTCCGTGAAGATCCCACCGGGGGTCGACAGCGGGCAGATGATCCGCATGGAGGGCCTGGGCAACGCGGGCATGAACGGGGGCCCGGCCGGAGACCTCTACCTGGTCATCACGGTCAAGCCGCACGCCCATCTGAACCGGGAAGGTGACGACCTTTTCCTCCTTCGCCGCATTGTCTTTACCGACGCGGCGCTGGGCACGGAAATCGAGATCGAGACCCTGGAAGGCAAGAGCAAGCTCAAGATTCCAGCCGGCACGCAGAGTGGCACCGTCTTCAAGGTGCGGGGCAAAGGCATGCCGGTGCTGCAGGGGTACGGGCGAGGTGACCTGCACGTCGAGATCAACGTCATGGTTCCGACCAAGCTGAACGACAAGCAGCGCAAGATGCTCAAGGAATTCGCAGGGGCGGGCAGCCAGGAGGCTGAGGAGCACAAGGGGTTCTTCCAAAAAGTCCTCGACGCCATCTTAGGGTAAGGGTATGGTGACCAGCATCCGACGGCCAGATCCCTCGCCCATGCGGCCATCTCCGGCGTCACCGAGGTGCGGTCCTCACTTACATACGGAGCCGAGTATGCGCGCTGCGGTCCTCCTCGGTTCCTTGGATCTGACTCGCCTGGGCGGTGCTCTGGCTCGCCGGGCACTGGTCACCATACCCTGATGCGCCTCTGGAGGGCGGTCACCATTGGCCCGGCCGGGCCTGAGCTGGAAGCATGGCTGGTCGACGAGGGTCTGCCGGGTTGGGAGGATCTGGGGGACGTCTATCGGTTCTATCTGTCACCGGAGAATGCAGGGACAGAAGACGAGCTGCATCGGAATGTCCCCGAGGGCACCCGGTGGGAGGCTGCCGACATCGATGAGGAAGACTGGGCCGAGGGCTGGAAGCAATATTTCAAGCCGACCCGGTTGACGGCCCGGCTGGCGGTGTGTCCCACGTGGGAAGAGTGGACGCCGCCCGATGGGGTGTCGGTGATTCGCATGGACCCGGGCATGGCGTTCGGCACCGGCGGGCACCAGACGACTCGGCTGTGCATGGAGTTCGTGGAGCGCTATTTGAAGCCCAGCGGGACTTTGCTGGACGTCGGGACGGGTTCGGGCATCCTCGCCCTCGGCGGGCTCTTGCTGGGGGCGGGCGAGACGCTGTGCACGGACAATGATCCGCTGTGCATTACCGTGTGTCGTCAGAACCTGGCGCTCAACCAGGTGGCGGCGGAGGTCGTGCAGGGAGAATCGTTCTCGCCCGTAGCGGGGCGGACGTTCGATATGGTGGTGGCCAATCTGGTGACGGTGGCGCTCCTGGCCCTGGCGCCAGACATCGCCGGGGTGCTCAACGATGGCGGTGTGTTCGTGGGCAGTGGAACGACCGCCGAGAGGCTACCGGAAGTGTTGCAAACACTGCAAGACGGGGGCCTGTCGGTGTTGGAAGCCCGAGTGGACGGGGAGTGGGCTGCGGTGGCGGCCAGCCGGTAGAATGGCCGAGCCTCGATCTGATCGGCGATATCCTCGACCTGATCGGCGATATCCCAGGGTGTGGGCCGACGGTCCGGACGAGGTGCCGTGGCACCACGTGCGAGACGTGCTGCGACTGCGGCCTGGAGACACCTACGCGTTCGTGTGCGGGGACGGGTTCGAGTACCGCGCGAGGCTGGTGGCGAAAGACCGGGTGGAGGTCCTGGGACGGGTGGCGTTGGCGCCCCCCGCGGTGCGGGTGTCGTTGTACGTGGGGCTCCTCAAGAGTGACGCCATGGACGGCGTGGTGCAGCGGGCCACGGAGATCGGCGTGGAGCGCATCGTGGCGATGCAGACGGAGCGTTCGCTGGGAGGGGCTCGGCTGGACCGGTGGCGCCGCATCGTGCGAGCGTCGGCCGCGCAGTGCCGGCGGGGGACGTGCCCGGAGGTCGCAGGACCGGTGCGGTTCGAGGAGGCGATCGGGGCGGGGCCGGGCGTGCTGTTCTGGGAGCGGGCTTCGGCCTCGCTGACGGGCCTGGTCGGGAGTGAAGTGGCGGTGTTCGTCGGACCGGAGGGAGGGTTCAGTGAGGCGGAGGCTCGGCTGGCGGAGGGACGGGGCGTGAAGATCTGCTCCCTGGGGGCCCGCATCCTGCGGGCGGAGACGGCGGCGGTGGTGGCGCCGGTGCTGGTGATGGCGGCTTTGGGAGAGCCGGGATTTTCTTGACAAGGCTTCGGGATCTGGTATAATGTCGCAGGTCAGGGGCACTGTCCCTGACGGTTGTCGCCGGGGCGAGTAGCTCAGCCGGTAGAGCACATGCTTCACATGTATGGGGTCACAGGTTCGAGTCCTGTCCCGCCCAACGCCGTGGTCCCGCAAGGGGCTCCCGGCAGCCCGAGAGGGCGGCAAAGAGTTCCAATGCGGGGTCGTGGCCTAGCGGCTTAAGGCGCCGGCCTGTCACGCCGGAGATCGCGAGTTCAAATCTCGTCGGCCCCGCCAGTTTTTCCGAGCCAGGGGGGTCCCTGGCTTTTCGCCGAGGTAGCTCAGTTGGTAGAGCACATGACTGAAAATCATGGTGTGGCCGGTTCGATTCCGGCCCTCGGCACAAGTGAAAAGCCCTGTAATGACGGGGCTTTTTTGATGGGTTGGCAAGCAACCCTGGGGACCGACTCTCGGCCAACTATACACAGTTGTATACACACTAGATTTTGCGGTTACTGAAGACGCTGTCCAGCTTGTCGGCCGCGTCCTGTTGGAGGGCCGGCATCACGTGGCTGTAGGTGTCCATTGTG